>JANPJH010000092.1:0-8128 GCA_031425415.1 Chamaesiphon sp. VAR_61_metabat_425
GATCGATCGCTCGACTCAGATCTAATAATGCCTGTTGGAGATTTTCCAATTGCTCGTGACAAATACCCCGATAATAGTAGGCATAGAAATCATCTAGTTGCAAGTTTAGATACTGATTGAAGTTAAATAAAGCAACCTTATAGTTACCTAGATGAAAATGTGCCACCCCATTCAACCACCGCGCCGAAATATCGTGAGGGAACTTTTGGAGTACAACTCGACAATCTGCCAAAACGCGCTCGTGCTCGCCTAGCTTATTGCCAATCATGGCGCGACATCGATAAAAATCTAGATTGTCGGGGTCGCGTTGGATTGCTTGATTGCAAGTGTTTAAAGCTGTAGGATAGTCTCGAAAAGCACAGTAAACTTGTGCCAATCCACCATAGGCGATCGGCAGAGCTGGGCTGAGTTTCAGTGCCGTAGTGTAGTCAGTTTCAGCCTGAGCATAATGCTTCAATTCGATCGCGGAGCGACCCCTAGCACAATATACTTCGACATAGTTACGATCGATCTCCAGTGCCTGAGTATAATATTCGATTGCTTGCTGATGTTCGCCCTTAAATGCACAGTCATTACCCCTTTGGTAAAATCTCTGCACTTGGATATTAGTTTGATGCCGGGGTAGATCGAGTAGTGGTAAAGATGACAACTTTAAATCGGGCTGAGACATAATCGATCGCCGGAAACTGGTTACAGATAAAACTACAGCGTTTGTGATTCTATTATGCCCACTTTAGTTCGATAGCACTCTACTGTTGGGGTACTTTTTATCTACTACATGCACACTATTTTAGTGTCTCACCACTATCCACTGACCGAAGACTTCAGCCGCCAACCCATGACTGAGTGTAGACGTGCGAGTGCGATTGGCAGCGTCGATCAGCCCGACTACCGCTTCAATCTGACTGAATGTAGGCATAATCTCCAAAGTCTGGGCGAGAAAGCGGCGAATCACTCGTCGCTGAATGGCTAAGGGCGCAGATTGAAGCAGCAGCCGATCGAGCTTAGCACCTTTACCATCTTCGACAATTGCCTGTCGATACCAATCTTGGGCTAATAACTCTAAGTATTCCACATCAGCCCGTAACAGCTCGGAAGTGTGGGCTAAATGGCTCTCTACCTGGGGATTAAACTCCGCTGCTAATTTAGGGATAATCTCAGTTCTGAGCCGAACGCGGGCATACTTGCGATCGTGATTATAGGCATCTTCCCACACCGGCAATTGATAATCCTGACAGAATGCACCTGTTGCCAAACGGTTGATTTCCAGCAATGGGCGTACCAACGTAACGTCGGGTGTCAATTGCCGTTGCCAAGACAGCGCACTCAAACCATCAGCCCCCGCACCCCGAATCAAATTATAGAGTAGGGTTTCCGCTCGATCTGTTTGGGTATGGGCGGTGACAATATAATTACTATTAGTGGCTTGTGCTAGGCGAATCAATGCTTGATATCGCCACTCCCTAGCGGCGGCTTCGGTTTCGGGCAAATTGGCAGTAGTCTCACAATAGAATGGTAATTGCCATAACTCGGCAACTTGGGCTACTCGCTCGGCAATCCCAACATCCTGCATCCAACCATGATCGCAATGCCCGACGTACAACTGCCATTGCCAGCGCGATTGCAAATCGCGCAATAATTGTCCTAGACACAACGAATCCTGACCCCCAGATACGGCGATCAAAATATTTGCGCCGACAGGCAGTAGCCGACGATGCTCGGCACTAGCGGCTCCGCCAACGATCAAAGTCTGGTGGATCTGACTATGTAATGGTGTCCAAGGCATCCGTCAAATAGCTAATTGCTATACTATGAAATTTCGATCGCGCGAATAGGTTGAGCTATTATACCAATGTCGAGGTAGCTAGTTGCTGGGGTATAACTGTAATGAGCCGCAAAGGTTTAACCAAACGAGTTTTAATACATCGATGCTCAACTCGATCCCACAACTTTAATTGGTCAATCTCGATCGGTCATTAACACTCTTGTAATCTAGTTTGAATTAGAAAATGCAGCGCGTCAACCACAATACATTCGAGATCGTCAGAGATATCATGGCGAGGAACCTGGAAATCGATCCAGATGCGATCGATCTAGAGTTCAAATTTCATCATTTTATCGATCGAATTGCCGACCATCGCCAAAAACAGTCTGGTACAGAAGACTTATTAGATTATCTCGAAGCTGCGAATATTTATATCGATCTATCTGAAACTTTTGAACTGCATTTTTTCGCAGACTTTACTGACTGTGCCTGCATTACGATCGCTGATTTGGTCAATTTAATTCAATCAAAGCTAGATAGTTTAGTTTAAAGAAATGCCGAGTAAAATATCTATCTAACTTCAATCTATTTATCATCGACACTAACTAAGAATTCTACCAGGATAGTTAATTCCATGAGTGCTGTTCGGGAATCAAATCATCAGGTGCGAATAAATGTGGACTCATCGGTGCAGAGGCCGTATCATACCAAGATTCGAGTAGATCTTGAGTTTCCTGCATTTCGCTAACTGAGAGATCGCGCGGAATAATAATCCCAATACTCCGATCTGGAATCGCTACATAATATCCGTCGGGGAAATATTTATCCAAATAAGGTGAGAGCAAAATTCGCGATGAACCAAAGCCATCATCATGCATCATGATCGCCCAGACAACGCTCCCATCCTGGCGCAGCTTCTGATGCGTCCATAATTCCTGAGAAGCTACCTTGAGGTTAATAGCGGCGCGTTGTTGCCAATCAATCCCTTCATTTTCCCAAACTTCCACCATTTCTGATGTCACATCCTGATAAGAAACTCGTCCGCGCTCATTGCGATCGACAATTACCCAAGTCAGCGAATAATCACGAACGGGTAATTGCTGATGGGGAGAATCCCACAAGTTAGAGCGGAGGCAAGTAGAATGGATAATCAATGGCATTAAACGATCGATAGCATCAATGATTGTTTCCGACATGGCTCAGATTTAGATGTGGTACTACTTTCTCTACTTAGAGTACCCAGCCGATCGATGTCAGCATACATTCATCCACAATTTTTTTAGCGCAAAGTTGGGGTTGCCAGATCTATTGGGCATTCTGGAAATATAGCGACCGATCGATCTAACTTCAAAACGGCAATAACTATCAGCTCGATTCGACTCAAAACCAGTTGGGTCAAAGGATTCAAGCCATGAATAAAGCTGATATTGAGAATTGCAAAAATATCCAAACGGTAGCCTATTTATCAGTTATCCTGAAAATATCAGGGGACTAAACCTAATTAATCCAATTTTGGATCGACACCTGGCAGTGGCAAATGAAAATTCAACTAGAACGAAATCTCAGATCCGAATCGGGTAAATTACGTTGTACAGTGTGCGAACGATCCTGCTATCACGGTCGGATTCGGACATTATTATGTCGCGAAAATGGAGCCGTGATTGGCGACATCTGTACAGACTGCCTCAACCAAACAACTGGCTACATTCAGAAAAGATTACATCAGCGCGCAGCCCAGTTAATCAACCAACCCGCCACCACCAATAGCCGGACACCCTCGCCCCAAAAACAAGCCCTTGAACTCGCCGAACTAGCCTATCAACCGATCTCCATCCCACACTTCTATACCTGGTGGAGGAAACGCATTGCTATTTTGACAGCAGAAATCCGCGAACTAAACCTAGCTCGCACGAGCGCGAAAAATCGCCAAATTCAGGATGCCAAAAGCCTCAAAGTTGGCTTTCTCAAAGAAGAACCATCGATTGGTAAAGATAATTAGTGATTAATCATCCACGGACGACCGCCATGACTTCTCGCTCTACCGCGCTTTTCAGGATCGAAATCCTGCTTTTTAACTAATTGCGGCTCAGGATTTTCGGTCTTTTTAAGTCGTAAAGCACCATTCAATTGAATACCAGGAACCGAAAAAACTCGCTTAGCAGACTCCTGACAACTCGGACAATGAGCCGGATTGCTCCGATCTGTCATACTCCGCCATTCATCAAAAACTCCACAATCATCACAGCGATACTCGTATAAAGGCATAAGTTAGGGGTTAGGGAATAGGGGATAGTAGATAGTGAATAGTAGCTTAACTCACTTCGCTTAGAACTAGTTTAATAACCCCCGATTAATCTATCCTGGGAAAACTACAAGATACCAAAATCGATCCTCACAGTTTGACCCTTTGGAGGGGGTTTGGGGGAGGCATCGCCTTCCCCAACGGGGGGTCTGGGGGGATGTCACCCCCCAGATCCGGGTTCTACCCCACTAGAAATCTCCACAACCAGAGACATAATTTAAACAGGTAAAATATTCTTATCAAAAATTGCCGTCGGAATCGCCACCGTACAACAAGCATTCGGAATATCCACAATTCCGCTCACCCTGCCCTCCACCGGAGCACAACTCAACAACAGATAAGCCTGCTCACCCGTAAAGCCAAACTTCTTGAGATATTCGATCGCATTTAGACAAGCCCGACGATAAGCAATATGCACATCCATAAAATATTGTTTACCAGTATACTCATCCACCGAAATCCCCTCAAAGATCAGATACTCAGAATAGTGCGGTTCAACCGGACCCGGCTTGAAAATTGGATTCACCATCGCATATTTCTCGACCCCACCCTTGATAATTTCAACATGAAGGTCGATAAAGCCAGACATTTCGATCGCCCCACAGAACGAGATCTCGCCGTCACCTTGGGAGAAGTGAATATCACCCATCGACAACTTCGCCCCTTCAACATAGACAGGGAAATAAATCTTCGTCCCCCTAGAGAGATTCTTAATATCGCAGTTACCACCATGCTCGCGCGGGGGAACAGTCCGAGCCGCTTCTGCTGCCACTCGATCAAATTCCGAAGCCCCTAACGTCCCTAAAATGGCATTAGTTGGGTTGGGCAAAGCCGCCAGCACGGGCACCTCGCCCGCAAATCCAGCCCCATAGGTACGTCTGTCGGGTTGTGTCGCCATCAACTCCCGTTCGCGCTTATTCCATGTGGCCAGGAGTTCATGAGAGGGCGCACAGCCAATCAAACCGGGGTGGGTAATTCCAGCAAAGCGGACACCTGGGATGTGGCGGGATTTAGTATAAATGCCTTCGAGATCCCAAATTGCTTTAGCCGGATTGGGGAAATGGTCGGTGAGGAAACCACCCCCGTTCTTTTTGTCAAAGATGCCCGTAAAACCCCACTCATCACCTTGGAGCGCGCCAATATCGAGAATATCTACGACTAAAATATCCCCTGGCTCGGCCCCATTGACCCAAATCGGGCCACTCAAAACATGCACGACAGTGAGATCGACATCTCGAATATCATCGGCACTATCGTTATTTTTGATTTGCCCATCCGTCCAGTCTTTACATTCAATCCGAAAAATATCGCCAGGGTTGACTGAGGCTACCGCAGGAATATCCGGATGCCAGCGGTTGTGTCCGGGCAATTCCTGCTGATCCATCGGTTTGGTGAGGTCAACCTTAAATAGGGTTTTAGGCATGAAAGTTAATCTCCTCAATGATGTAAATTTCAGCCCCAGAAGAGTTGCTGTGATTCACTTGGATGTGAGGATTATTGACTAACTGTACTGATGATTATTGTGTGTAAGTATACATTCTTTGAAAAATAATTTGTATTAAAATGTATCCACAAATACGATCGTCATCGATAGAGTTGAAGACTAGGGATAGAAACTGAGCTGGGGTAATCCGAGTGTTTCCTCCCAACCCATCATGGCATTCAGACATTGGATCGCTTGTCCGGCTTGACCTTTAATCAGGTTGTCGATCGCCGATATGACAATTACACGCCCCGTTCGAGCATCAACTTCTACCGCAATGTAGCAGAGGTTGGTTCCCGCCGCCCATTTCGTTTGAGGATAGATCCCACCCTCTAATACCTTGACAAATGGAGACGAACGGTAGAAGGCTTTATAGATCGTAATTAGATCCTCCGTCACCAAACCCGGATCGCGGATTGTGGCATACACAGTCGCCAGGATCCCCCGCACCATCGGCATCAGATGAGGCGTAAATTGGACTTTGACATCATGACTGGCAAGATCGCCACAAACTTGCTCGATTTCTGGCGTATGACGGTGTCCAGCGACACTGTACGCGGTGATGCTATTATCTGCTTCGGCGAGGAGTAGGTGAGTCTTAGCCTGTCTTCCCCCGCCCGAAGTACCGGATTTCGCATCAATAATGGCCGTGTCTGCATCGATCAAACCTTGTTTGAGTAATGGCGACAGAGCCAGGAGGCTCGCTGTTGGATAGCAGCCTGGACAGCCGACGAGCTTGGCATTTCGGAGTTTCGATCGATAGAGTTCGGGTAAGCCATATACCGCCATCGCTGCCGTTTCCCGATCTGCGCGAGGAATTTTGTACCACTGAGTGTAAACATCTAGATCGCTGAACCGATAATCAGCAGATAGATCTAGCACGCGACAGCCCTTGGCTAATAATTTCGGGGCCATCTCACAGGCTAACCCGTTGGGCAGCGCGAGAAAAACCACCTCACAGCGATTGGCGATCGTATCGAGATCGATCGCTTCGATCGTCAAATCGACAGCGTGAGCCAGATGGGGATAGAGATCTGCGAACTTTTTGCCCGCACTACTATCTCCACCCAAATAAGCAATTTCTACGGCTGGATGGTCTTGTAATAAGCGTACCAACTGGACACCGCCATAACCTGACGCGCCGACGATTCCAACTTGCAGGCGGTTCTGCTCACCCATGAATGTTATGACCTATATAATAAGAACTAGCACCATCTCCATTATTGGGAAATACCAACTAATTCAAGCCATAAATTTAGTATGAATTTTGAATTTTGAATTCCCATCGTGGACTATATAGTTTACCAACATTCGAGCGATCTGTGATAGCAACTTCTTCTACTGACCTGTCGAAATTTGAATTTGACGCGATCGATACTGCCCTATCGGACATTGCAGCGGGCAAAATGGTTGTGGTTGTAGATGATGAAAATCGTGAAAATGAGGGCGACCTGATTTGTGCAGCTCAGACCGTGACCCCCGACCAAATTAATTTCATGGCTGTTCATGCGCGGGGTTTAATTTGCATCGCCATGACTGGAGAGCGATTAGACCGACTCGATTTACCCTTAATGGTGTCTAATAATACCGATCCTAATCAAACTGCCTTTACTGTCAGTATCGACGCTAGTCCGCATTTGGGGGTGAGCACTGGAATTTCCGCTGAAGATCGCACTCGCACAATTCAACTAGCGATCGATCCCAATACCCAGCCAGAAGATCTCCGCCGTCCGGGTCATATTTTCCCGCTTCGTGCCCGTGAAGGTGGCGTATTGAAACGCGCCGGACATACTGAAGCCGCTGTCGATTTAGCCAGACTCGCTGGATTAGCCCCCGCAGGGGTAATTTGCGAGATTCAGAATGCTGATGGTTCAATGGCTCGACTCACAGATTTAGTTACTTATGCCCAGATTCATCATTTAAAAATCATCAGTATCGCCGATCTGATTAGCTACCGTCTCCGCCACGACAGATTTGTCCATCGCGAAGCGATTACTAAACTCCCCAGCCAGTTTGGACAGTTCGAGATCTATGGTTATCGCAATATTCTAGATAATACGGAAACCGTCGCGATCGTCAAGGGCAATCCCGAAAATTTTGTCAACAAACCTATAATGGTACGGATGCACTCAGAATGCCTCACTGGTGATGCCCTCGGTTCGCTCCGCTGTGACTGTCGGCTGCAACTCCAATCTGCCCTAAAAATGATTGAAAATGCGGGTGAGGGTGTGGTTGTCTACCTCCGCCAAGAAGGGCGTGGAATTGGCTTGATTAATAAACTCAAAGCCTATTCCCTCCAAGATCTGGGACTAGATACTGTCGAAGCAAATAATCGACTGGGGTTCCCCGCCGATTTACGGAATTATGGGGTCGGTGCCCAAGTTTTGAACGATTTGGGGATCAGTCAAATTCGCTTGATTACCAATAATCCGCGCAAAATTGCCGGACTCAAGGGATATGGATTAGAAGTTGTCGATCGAGTCCCATTATTGATTGAAGCTAATGACTACAACACTGATTATCTAGCCACCAAAGCCGCAAAACTCGGTCACATGCTGCTCCAAACTTATCTGGTGAC
>JANPJH010000093.1:0-27914 GCA_031425415.1 Chamaesiphon sp. VAR_61_metabat_425
TCGGCTGCTTCTGGGCGATTTTAGATGAAGCTCACATTACCTTACTCGGCATTCATCCCCAGTATCAAGGGCAAGGATTGGGACAATTATTATTATGTTCGTTACTCGATCGAGCGCGGAAAATTGAGATGGCGCGAGCAACTTTAGAGGTTCGCGCTTCTAATCTGGGCGCGCTACATATCTACGAAAAATACGGTTTTCAAACGGTCGGACGCAGGAAAAAATACTATCAAGATACAGGTGAAGATGGGGTAATTATGTGGCGGGGTGGTCTTCAACATCCCCATTTTTCCCAAGAGTTACAAGATTGGATGACGATAATTCATGATGCTCTTTAAGGTCGATCGCAATCCAAGTAAGATGAGACTAACAGCTTTCGGTAAATCATCCTACCCTTCTTAAATCTGATGCAGTTCCCCGACTTAGAGCAACTTTCCCTCGCCCAACAAGTAGCCCAAATGGTGGTAGTCAGAGCCTCTAGCCACCTGTTCGACCATCAGATTCAGTATCCTGAATTTGGGGAATGCGATCGAGCTACGCTGAAATCTTGGATTCAAGATCTTGGTGTGGGTGGGGTGATTTTTTGGGGGGGGAATGCCGGGGAATTGATGCTGCGGATTCAGCAGTTACAAGCCTGGGCAGCATATCCGCTACTGATTGCGGCGGATATTGAGGAAGGAGTCGGACAGCGATTTACAGGTGCTACGTGGTTTCCACCGCCAATGGCTCTCAACGCAATCGCTCAAACAGATCTGCCAAAAGCGATCGAGTATGCCAAACAAATGGGGGCAATTACGGCGCAGGAAGCTCTGGCGATCGGGATTAATTGGATTTTGGCTCCGGTGGTAGATGTGAATAATAACCCCGCCAATCCGGTAATTAATATTCGCGCCTTTGGGGAAACTCCCGAAATTGTCAGCCAGTTAGCCACCGCATATATCCACGGAGCGGCAGCTTATCCAGTGCTAACTTGCGCTAAACATTTTCCTGGACATGGGGACACCGGAACCGATTCGCACTGGGCATTGCCGATAATTAACCACGATCGGGCGCGATTAGATTCGATCGAGTTACCCCCATTTCAAGCGGCGATTCGGGCGGGGGTGGATAGTGTCATGAGTGCCCATCTGATGATTCCCCAGCTCGATCGGGATTTACCCGCGACACTCTCCCAGCAGATCCTAACTGGATTATTGCGGGATGATTTGGGCTTTGAGGGGTTGGTAAGTACGGATGCTTTGGTGATGGGAGCAATTGCCGATCGCTATGGTGCGGATGAGGCTCCGGTAATGGCTGTGGAAGCTGGCTCAGATATTATGCTCATGCCTGTCGATCCGGCGATCGCGATTAAAGCCGTATGTGCTGCGGTAGAATCAGGGCGGATTAGTGCTGAGCGGATTAAAGCCAGCGTCGGGCGGATTTGGCGATCGAAACAGAAGTTATTTAAAAATTGGGATGGTGTTACCCTGAACCAATCTCCAGTAAATAGTCAACCAGCCGCGTTTACCACACTCGCCCAACCAGCATCAATGGCTATTGCCGATCGAATCTTGCAAGACTCATTAGTTGTTCAGGGTAGCTTAGGGTTAAAGCCAGTTCCGGGTAGAAATATTATCGTCCTTGAAGAAATCCTCGATACCACCTTCCTGAGTCGGAGTACTCCCGCCATCACCATCCCCAGAGATCTCGGTTATAAATTACAATTAATCAACCGCCATAGCCCGACGATTCCGCACGGCGGACGCTACGCGAACGACATTCCAGCAGGCGAACCCGCCATCCTCCAACTATTCATTCGCACTAGTCCGTTTTCCGGCGGGTTGGGCATTACATCTGTGGCAAAACAACTATTTCAGCAATTGTTGAATCACCAGCAGTTACAGGGATTAATTATTTATGGTAGTCCCTATTTAATGGCAGATTTTGCCCCACATTTACCGCCAGAGGTGCCTTGTGTCTTCTGTTATGGACAAATGGCCGCAGCCCAATCGATCGCGTTAAAACGGCTATTAAGTCTGTAGGGGCGGGTTATGAGATCGATTTGATCGGCACCAATAATTTAGAACAAAACCTGCCCAACCCCAGCAATATTTTCCAATCATAATGGCATAGAGAAAGATCAGATGAATGATGAATTAGTAATTCCACAGTTAATTGTGGGGCTGGGTAATCCTGGCAATAAATATGCTCAAACTAGGCATAATGTCGGCTTCGATTTAGTTGATTTTCTGGCAGCACGTTGGCGGATTAGTTTAAGCGATCGCAAGCAGTTTCAGGGTATCTATGGCGAGGGTTCCGGCAATCATAATACCAAGATTAGGTTACTCAAACCACAGACTTTTATGAATCTATCGGGGCAATCTGTGCGGGCGACAACTGATTGGTTTAAGCTGCCGCCAGAGTCAGTTCTAGTTGTCTATGACGATCTCGATCTGCCGCTGGGAAAAATCAGATTGCGACTATCTGGTTCCGCTGGCGGACATAATGGGATGAAATCAATTATCTCTCATTTAGGGACTCAAAATTTCCCACGGGTGCGGATTGGCATCGG
This sequence comes from Chamaesiphon sp. VAR_61_metabat_425, assembly GCA_031425415.1. Taxonomy (GTDB): domain Bacteria; phylum Cyanobacteriota; class Cyanobacteriia; order Cyanobacteriales; family Chamaesiphonaceae; genus Chamaesiphon. The sequence goes on from JANPJH010000093.1 coordinate 2,552, forward strand.
CAAGAGTACTGGCGAAAAAGATACAATTTCGCATGTATTAGGTAAGTTTGCTCAAGCGGAAGTACCGATCGTTGGGGATGTGATTTATTTAGTTAATGATGCGATCGAATTAGGTTTGAAGCAGGGGATCGAAAAGTCAATGAGTCTCTATAATAGTCGCTCAATCGAGGTGCCCGAAAGTAAAGAATAAAAATATTCGATTAATTGATAAAATCTAAAATTAAATCTGCCGCAACTCTAGCCTTTTCTAAGTGCGGAACATGTCCACATTTAGCAATCCATTCTAATCGAGAATTAGGCAAATTATCGGCAAACTGTTTAGCAGGTTTAGTACCTAAAATGCGATCGCGCTCTCCCCAAATTACCAAGGTTTCTTGCTGAATTTCGGCTAATCGATCGATTAAATACCCATAGCCACCACTGCGGGTAAAAGCAATCAAAGCCTCACTCCATCTCGGCATTTCCAGATGTAGAGCCGCGCACAACTGAGCATCCTCAGTCACAAAAGACAGATCGAAATAAGCCTTCTCGCTCACACTTTTGCGGACATTCGGCGTGGCTAAAAATTTGGTAGCTAAATTGGCTAACGGTGGGACTAAAAATTTACCAATTTTGGGGGGTTGAGTATAACCAGCACTATCAATGATAATTAGCTGATGGACAGATTCCGGATGATTGAGCGTAAATTCGATCGCGGCTGCCCCACCCATCGACACACCGACTAAAATCATCGGCTGTTGAATTAGCGTCTTCCAAGTAGCATAAAGATGAGTGTCGATACTCGCGGTACTGAAGGGGCAATCAGCCAATCTTTCCGTAAACCCAAATCCTAACAGATCGATCGCGTAAACCTGCCGACTGGCAGCAATTAACGGCACAATTCGCCGAAACTCAAAAATCGAACTATCAAAGCCGTGGAGGAAGACAATAGGTATTTCTCCCTCACCCTGGCACACATAACTAGTCTGAATCGGTTGAGGGAGTAAAAGTGTAGTAACTTCAACCCGTTGAATTTGACTGGCAAATGCGATCGAATTCGCCTCTGTCAGTCGTCTGGCACTATTAGGTAGAAAAGCGGGAAGCACTGGAAGTTTATCCACTAGCTAAAACTAATCGCCCCAGAATAGATCAACCCGCGTTGAACATCGAGCGTGATCACCGTCCCGCCACGAATTGAGCCAGTAGCATCCTTCACCCCCACAATTACCGGAATATTCAATCTTAAACCAATCACTGCTGCATGACAGGTCAGACCTTCATCCTCGACCACAATTGCCCCCGCCTTGCGAATTGCATCGAGATACTCGGCACTCGTCGTCGTGGCAATTAGGATATCCCCTTTATTAAAGTGGGCGATATCCTTGGCAGTGTGGGCGATGTGGGCACATCCAGTCACTAAGCCTTGTCCGATGCCAATCCCTTTGCCTAAAATCGCCGTGACGACTTCAACTTTGACTAAATCTGTCGAGCCAGCTACCCCTTGAGTCCCAGAAGTAATTACCACTAGATCCCCTTCATGGAGCATATTACTAGTCCGCGCCATGTTGATAGCAGCTTGGAAATTGTCACTGACGTTGGGTAAATCGAGCAGGAGGATGGGTTGCACGCCCCAAACGAGCTGGAGTCGGCGCGCTACGTCTACGTGAGGTGTAACGGCGAGAATTGGCTTAGATGGGCGGAATTTAGAAACGCTCCGAGCAGTAGCACCAGTTTTAGTGAAGGGAATAATCGCGGCTGCACCAAGTTGTTCGGCGATATTCCCGACGGCTTCGCTAATGGCGTTAGGAATTGACCTTTTGTTATCTTCCCAGCGGCGAGAGAGCTTTTCTTTCTCGGTTTCCAGGGCAATTTTTGCCATCGTCTCGACAGCTTCGATGGGGTAACTACCGACGGCGGTTTCATTGGAAAGCATTACCGCGTCGGTACCGTCTAAAATCGCATTGGCAACGTCAGAAATTTCAGCGCGAGTCCCGCGCGGGTTGTTCACCATGCTGTCCAACATTTGAGTCGCAGTAATAATCGGAATCCCCATCCGGTTGGCGGTAGCGATAAGTTGTTTCTGGATTCTGGGGACTTGTTCGGCGGGTAATTCTACCCCTAGATCGCCGCGTGCTACCATAACTCCATCGCAGAGGGCGAGGATTTCCTCCATTTGTTCGATCGCTTCATGCTTCTCAATTTTGGCAATGACGGGGGTTTCTTTCCCAGCATTGGCAATTAGTTCTTTGATTTCGAGAATATCCGCTGGATTCCGGACGAAACTGAGGGCAACCCAGTCTACGCCTTGATCTAGTCCGAACATCAAATCCACCCGGTCTTTGTCTGTCAGAGCTTTAATCGATAGGTAAACTCCCGGAAAGTTTACACCCTTATTATTCGATAAAGTGCCACCGACAACTACTTTACAATGCAATTCGCTGGTCTGTCGATCGACCCCAACCACGATCATCTCGACCTTTCCATCATCGAGGAGGATTGTCGAACCAACTGGAACTTCGTCGGCTAGGGTATCGTAAGTAACCGAACTAATTGTTTGGGTACCAGGAATAATTTTACTAGTGAGCGTGAACGGATCGCCATTTTTGAGGATGATCGGGCCGTCGGCAAATTTACCCAGCCGAATTTTCGGCCCCTGTAAATCTTGTAAAATGCCCACAGGTCGATCGAGTTCAAAAGAGATCTGCCGAATCAGCCGAATATTTGCCAAATGGTCATCATGTGTACCATGAGAGAAATTGAGGCGGAGGGTAGTTGCTCCCGCTTGGATCAGTTGTCTCAGGACTTCAGGACTACTAGTTGCTGGACCGATGGTAGCAACAATTTTAGTTCGACGGAGGGAGTCTCGCAATTGCATGAAATTACAGTCAAAAGATCGAAGGAGCGGTAGCAGGGGCGGCAATTTTAGCACAGGTTTAGAGGCTGTGTTTCGATCGCCATACAAATATGGGAGATCTCAAGTCAATGCTAGTTCACCAGCATAACTTGCTTGGGTAATTTGCTAGATTGCATTTACCCTTAGTAACAGATAACACCGGATAGTACCACAGAACTGTCCTGTTAGTTACCTTCGATCGCAGAATAAGTTTAGAGATGGTGAGCCGATCTAGATTGTAGTGGTGAAGGAACTACCCGTTAGCGCAATCAATCGGACGCAAATCACCACCAAATTTTCGTCAATCTGAGAGGATATGTTGGTTGGCGATCGATTTTGGGATAAATATAAGCATAAAGGATGAATTATCTGACTGTAACAATGTTGTATCGCTTTTGACGATAGATTTGGCAATCGTCATCTAAGATTCACGGTAGATTCTGTTCTCAAGCCAAAGCGCAATTTTGTTATACCCAATCGATAACTGGCAACTGCAACAAAATTACTTATGACAATCGGACAAACGCCACATCACCCACCACTGATCTTGATTGTCGATGATGACGAGATGGTTCGAGCGTTACTGTGTCAGAAAATGCATGAAGATGGCTATCAGATCGTCACAGCAAAGAATGGTGAAGAAGCTCTAATTATCTATCAAAAAATCCAGCCTGATGTGGTGTTAATGGATGGAGTTATGCCAGCGATGGATGGGTTTGAATGTTGCGAACAATTACAGCAGTTACCAGGTGGCGATTTGACCCCAGTTTTGATGATCACGGGGTTAGATGATAACTCATCTCTCGATCGAGCTTATCAGGTTGGAGCCGCCGACTATATCACCAAACCCATTCATTGGGCGGGATTGCGCCAACGAGTTAAACGGTTGCTCTATCAGTCCGATTTGTATCGAAAACTGGAAGCCTCAAATGCAAGGATGCGCGAAACAGCCGAGCAACTCAAGACACAAAATCATCTTCTCGAACAATCCAAGAAAACAGCGGAAGCTGCGAACAAAGCTAAAAGTGCTTTTTTAGCTGCCATGAGTCACGAAATTCGCACCCCAATGAATGGCGTAATTGGGATGACAGGATTATTATTAGATACCGAATTAACCGCCCAACAATATGAATTTGTCAGTACAATTCGGCATAGTGGTGATGCTCTACTAACACTAATTAATGATATTCTCGACTTTTCCAAAATTGAATCAGGCAAACTCGAACTCGACTATCAACCTTTTGATATCCGTGACTGTATTGAAGAAACGCTCGATCTCCTCGCCCCAAAAGCTGCTGAGAAAAATTTAGAACTTGCCTATTTAATCTATAAAAATACGCCCAGTTGGATTGTTGGCGATGTCACGCGAATTCGGCAGATCTTAGTTAATTTAGTGGGGAATGGATTAAAATTCACTAACTCTGGTGAAGTAATTGTCGGCGTAACTGCCAGAAAAATTACCATCGCTGATGAAGATCCCGTAATTGCGGCTGATTGTCCGACTTATGAAGTGCGCTTTCTCGTTAAAGATACGGGAATCGGGATTCCCCAAGATAAGATCGATCGATTATTCAAAGCTTTTAGTCAGGTAGATTCTTCCACTACACGTAACTATGGTGGTACGGGATTGGGGCTAATTATTAGCAGAAGGCTGACCGAATTAATGGGCGGCAAAATGTGGGTTGAAAGTAATAGTGATGGGGGATCGAGTTTCTTCTTTACTATTATCGCTAAAGCTGCCCCAGCATCCTCACAACATCGGCATAAAGAGCAACAAAAGACCGAAGAATTGCAAGGGAAACGACTATTAATCGTCGAAGATAATGCTACTCATCGGAAAATCTTAGCCCTACAAGCCCAATCTTGGGGCATGTCTGCTCATCCAACTGAATCTGGAGCCGAAGCTCTAAAATTACTCAGTTTGCGAGGTCATTTCGATCTAGCGATTTTGGATATGCAAATGCCCGAAATGGATGGCTTAGAGCTTGCTAAAGAAATCCGTAAGTTTCCAGAATATCGAGACTTGCCTCTAGTCATGCTCAGTTCACTAAGTATCAGCCGCAACGAAATTGAAGCAGCACAAGTAGATTTTGCAGCAACTTTAAATAAACCAATTAAACAATTTCAGCTTCAAGACGTACTCTCGCATATTTTGGGAGAGCAATCTAAACAAACACTCTCACTACCTAAAGCAAAATCATCAAATTACGATCTCTATCAAGCTACTTTTCCGTTAAGAATTCTGCTAGCTGAAGATAATCTAGTCAACCAAAAAGTGGCAATTCACATGTTAAAACGCATCGGCTATCAGGCTGACATTGCCATGAATGGAGTGGAAGTTCTAGAATTACTAAGACTCAACGCCTATGATGTAATTTTGATGGACTTACAAATGCCCAAAATGGATGGATTAGAAGCTACCCGCCGTATTATCCAAGAGTTCCCCGAACATCGCTGTCCCACCATTATTGCGATGACGGCTAATGCCCTCGAAGGTGATAAACAAGACTGTCTCGCAGCGGGAATGCACGACTATGTGACTAAACCTGTTAAGGTCGAACAATTAGCTTTAGCATTGAGTCAGTGTCATCCGTTATTGGTGATTTAGAGGGTAGGGAAAAGGGGAAAGGCGGTTAGGCTGGGACGGCTATCTTTTTTGACGGCTGGATCGTATCATTGTATTTGAATGCTAACTGCTTGTATCTTATTCAGCCAAATATTCAATTCTTTTGGGTTGAGCCGCCGTGCTTGTGTCCTCGATGACAAGACAAACCGGAGATCGTCGGTGGGTAATTTGATTTGATTTTCCCAAGCGGCAATTACAGCTTCAGCTTCAACTAATTGATCGCTACCTAAGCCTAACTTCTGTTGCCAAGCTAGTTGTTGGTTTTTACCGATATTTTGGATCGCGAACTCGCTACTATTTGCCTGTCGCAACACACCACCCAAAGCTTTGATATAGGCTTCACTGTTTTCAATTTCGGGAAGTTTTGGAATAATAATTTTACCAAACCGCCAATTTTGTTGCCAAATCAGGACTAGCATTACCAAGCCAATATTTAAGCAAACAATGATCAAGGGAGTACGCGCTAGGTACTCTAACACATCTCCTGTTTTAGGATCGGATGTAGCAGCTCGATTTCGATAACCGTGGATAAATTCATCCACAATTATCCGCTGGCGATTTTCGGTAACGAGTTTTGCCAATAATTCATAATTTGGCTGAAAATCTTGATAAGCATTCGCAGCTAAATGGGGCGTTGTGGCGATCTCTACTCGACCTTTACCAAGGTTAAATCGATCGAGGACTTTACCAGATCGATCGCTTAAAATAGCTTCACTTGGCTGATCTATGGGCAATCCAGCAATAATCAGATCGGACTTAAATCTCCGGGTAGTTTCAATCCGGATTGCGCCTTGCGGACTGTCTATATCTGTCTGAAAGGGTATGTCCCCAGCAGGTGCTGATACACCCAAGACGATGAGCGTATTTCCTTGCTTTACCCACTCTTGTTGTGTTGTCGATAGTTGAAGTGGTTGGATTTGGCTATTGACTTGCAACAGAGTCACACCTTGCTCGTAGCCCGGAACTGCCGCTAGTTGGGGGAAAGATTGCTCCCATCGCTGGATTTTTACACCCCGATCGAGCATCATTTGATACCATGCACCATAACCATTTGGAGCAATACTATAGCTAGATCCTGGCTGTTTGGAATCGCCGCCTGTAGCACTAACAATAGTAAACAGCACAATCGCTACTATTACTAAAAATACAAATTGCCAATATTGTTTTACTAGTCTGTTAAAATCTTGCATTTTCAATGAGGCTTTAGGCTTTAGGGATGAGATCCAACTCTTAATCCCGATTCAATCTGCTGATAAGCTTGTTGACAGAGATCAAAATCTTCTGCTGTAATGGGGATATCTCCAAAGTGAAGTTGTTCGTGCGTGGATACCAGCACATTACCCGATCGAAGGACGGGGAACTTATCTAATAATTTGAGATATTCCCGATCTGTTAAGTTCGGTTGATGGAGAATTAATTTAGCATCATTTATGCGTTGGAGTGTTGCCAAATACAACCACCGACTCGCTTGGGTATAATCACCCTCACGTTGAAACTGTTGAGATTTTGCTAATAGCTCCATCACCGTAAATGTCTGGACTGGAGATTTAGTAATGGGATCTAGTTTTGTCCGTTGAAGATTAGCTATCCACTGTCGCCAATAAGGATAAATTACTCGATAAATAAACCAAATTAATAATCCAGCTAAAATTAGCCAACATAATCTGACTAAGACTGTTGCCAACCAGTCGGGAAACAGATCGAACTGCGGCTCTATATCTACCGATCGTAATTGAACCTCGATCCATTCTCCCAATCGCTGTTGAAGTTGCTCCAACTGCCATCGCCAACTTGTTTTTTCAAAAGAAGTAACCATCCATTAACAAATTATAGATCGATAACAATCATAGATTGGAGCAACAAGAGGATAGCGATCTTCATACTAGGTTGATCGATCTCTACGATCTAGCCGTAATCAAAATCACTCAAATTCCATCAAAAACTTTACTCTCTACTATTGACTAATTCAACTATATGCTAGCTCCCAATCGGTCGAGCGAGTCAAACGAATTTGGGCTAATGCCACAATTGTGGGAATAATCCGCCCATAATTAGTTGAGATCGATCGCCAGCCGAGATCAGCAAAAAACCAGCCCCACATGGCTGGTCCTAAAATTGCAAAAACGCCGCGTACTGACACCTGCTGGGCTGCTGAAAGCACCATACCCCGTCTTGCCATGTAGAGGGCGATATAACTTTGCAGTTGGCTAGAAGCGGCAATTCCGCCCCGAATTAGTGTTTGCTTGGCAACCTGATAACTAGCAAAATGCAGGGCAAATTGACGAGCAATTTGATGTAGCACCAATGGCTTAATTACCGAACTGACGGCGATCGCGCTACTACCTTTTAAAATTAATTTAATCGGATCGTGCTGAATATGTGCGGGTAAAGGTTGGTCGAATCTAGTCTTGGCAAGAGATTCTTGGACTCTAACTGTCAAGGCACCGCGATCGCTACTAGGTAACTTGTGCCAGCTTTTGCCCATTAAGTGTAAAAACACTTCTGCTTCTAAATCTGTGGTAGTAAGTTGGTTAGAATAGGGGATTTTCAGATATCGACACACTCTCACCAATGCCTGACGATAGCTGACTGCTTGAGTGCGCCCTTGCAACACAGTAATCCCATCAGCCGCCAAAAATCTAAACCGATCCTCGATCGCATCCAGCCAAGTGTCTCTCGACTGGCTCTGAATCTCCATTAAGTCTGGCGTACTTACATAGTCTAAAGGATTAAACTTCCGGCTAAACAGAATTTTAGTTAATTGCTGTAGTTCATCTTCAGTAGCCAATTCTAGAGCCGTTCGTAACTCATCCAAAGCAAGTTCCTCCCACTAACATGCTGCCTGTCAATCTACAGTGTACCTCACGATTCTAGAAAACAGTGGTTTATCCCGATCAGCCGTTGCTTAATCCAGTGCTGGTAGCTCTTTGACAATGGATTTACGTTTGGGTAGATTGATATCCGCAACGAAGCGTTTATTGCCTGAAGCGCAAATAACCAGCCGCCGCTCTATTCCTTTTGGGTAGACTAACAAAATTTTATCGATATCTTGAATAATTTCAGTATAATTTGCACCAGAAACGTCGGAGATTGCAATTTGTTTGCAGTCTAGATCGTCGAGTGTTTTATCTCCATGAGTATCGGCTGTGACCTTTATTTGCCAAAGTTTTGAACTTTTTTAATCCCATTAGAACGAGACTTAGATCTACACCAAATCGTTACTAAATTCCATAAATCAGCCAGAAGCAGAAACTCGATCGAGTGCCAAAATAAATAGTTAGAGCTGCAAACACGTGTGACATTCAAGGAAATTATGATGAATCTCCGCGCCGCCACTATCGCTGACTTAAATCTGCTTAGATACTGGGATGAGCAACCACATGTGGTTGCCGCAGATCCCAATGATGATTGGGGTTGGGAGGAAGAACTCAACCGCGCTCCGGATTGGCGAGAGCAATTAATTGCGGAAATAAATGGTCACCCGATTGGATTTATTCAGATTATCGATCCAGCACGGGAAGATAGTCACTATTGGGGTGATATCGCTGCGGATCTGCGCGCCATTGATATCTGGATTGGCGAAGAGACTGATTTAGGCAAAGGCTATGGCACAAGCATGATGCAGCTAGCGATTGCAAGATGCTTTGCCGATCCTGCTGTGGCGGCGATACTCATCGATCCACTTACGGCTAATACTCGCGCCCACCGTTTCTATGAACGTTTCGGCTTCCAATTTGTCGAACAGCGATGGTTTGGTGGCGATGACTGTTTTGTTTATCGGTTGAGCCAAAAGGATTGGCACCATCAAAGGATTGAATGATATTCAAAGACTTTTCTGTCCCATTGCTAATCCGGCCAAATATCCAGTCGTCCAAGCACTCTGAAAGTTAAAGCCACCTGTCACCCCATCAATATCGAGGATTTCTCCGGCAAAATACAACCCTGGACAAATTTTACTCTCCATCGTCTGAAAATTGACTGACTTGAGATCGACACCGCCACAGGTGACAAATTCTTCCTTAAAGGCTCCTTTTCCGGTCATTTGATACTCGCCGCGATTTAGTTCGATAATTAGTTTGTCGAGCGTCTTATTTGCCAATCCTGCCCATCTGTCGGTAGGTTGAATCCCGACATAACTCGTCAAGGACTCCCACAATCGATGAGGAATCGGCACGGGGCAACTATTTTTAATTGTTTTCTGGGACAATTGAGTCTTGACAGCTAGAATTAATTCTCGCAGTTTTTCCACATGATAATCTGGCAGCCAGTTGATAATTAAGGGTGTTTGATATCGAGATTCGGCGAGAAATCTTGCTCCCCAAGCAGATAATTTTAGTACGGCTGGCCCACTTATGCCCCAGTGAGTGACGAGTAATGCGCCAGTCTGCATCAATGGTTTTTTACTATTACTTCGCTCAGGGAACTTGACAGTCGCAGCTTTAACACTGACTCCAGGCAAATCTTTTAAGCGTCGATCGGGGATATTAAAGGTAAATAGAGATGGTACGGGAGTTAGAATCGGGTGCCCTAATTCTTGCGCCCATTTATAAGCACTGGGATTACTACCTGTCGCTAGTAAAACTCGATCGGCTGTCAAACTTTGCCCAGATTTGAGGTTTACAGCCCATCCTGACGGCTGTTGGGGGATGATTTCAGCTACAGCCGTTCCCGTCCAAATCTTTACTCCCGCCGCCGTAGCCGCCGCTGATAAGCAATTGACGATCGTTTCTGAGTCATCTGTCGTCGGAAACATCCGCCCGTCTGGTTCGGTTTTGAGTTTTACCCCGCGATCGGCATACCAGGCTACGGTATCCTGGGGCTGAAAGCGACTGAAGGCACCCCGCAGAGCCTTGCTCCCACGCGGATAATACTGTACCAACTGCACCGGATCGAAACAGGCGTGAGTCACATTACACCTTCCGCCACCGGAGATTTTGACCTTAGCTAGGGGATATTTGCCAGCTTCGAGTAGCATCACCTGAATATGCGGATAAGTTTGGGCGCAGGTAATCGCGGCGAAAAACCCCGCCGCACCGCCGCCGATGACAATAACTTGAGATGGGTTGTGAGTCAAAATAAATGCTGAGTGATGAACTATAAATGATGACTAAGTTCAAAAGTACTTAATCTGCGAGCGTTAGCCGACTATAATAATCAACGTTACGATATCCATGCATCACCGATCGCTTATGCCAAAACTAACGTTAGCAATTTTGACTGTTCTACTCTCTAGCTCTGGCATCGGAGTTAATCTCTCCGCCCAGGCTGCTGTGAGTGCAACACAGACTGGATCGGTCGAACGGGCTACTACTGGCTACACCACTCAACACTCGATCGCTTTAGCCGGCAAACGGTGTGGACTCAAGCGGATGTATATGCGCCCTCGCTACAGACGCTAATTGCCATCGCTCCGCCACTGAATAACTTAATCATCGATTATCTAGAATAGAGTTATTACCATGAGTTTTACGCGAATCTGGGCAGTAGCTAGCAATGGATTTCGGGAAGTGATGCGCGATCGAATTTTCTTTGCGATCGGGTTTTATGCCCTAATTATGACGGCAGCTTGGCGACTATTGCCGGAAATATCTGGTGCCTCGCAGGACAAGATTCTCGCTGATATTGGCCCTGCTAGTGCTAGTTTGTTGGGTGTAATCATCGCAATCTTTGTAGGGACGGGCTTAATTAATAAAGAGATCGAAAAGCGGACTGTGTTTGTGCTAGTCACCAAGCCAATTAATAGTGCTGAGTTTATTATCGGCAAGCACTTAGGTTTATCGGCGGTACTCGCAATTTTGGTAGCTGGGATGACTGCAATTTATCTAGTCATGCTCAATCTTGCCCAGATTAGTTATCAACTAACTCCCTTGTTGCTCACGTCATTATTCCTATTTTTAGAATTATGTCTGATTACAGCAGCCGCATTATTATTTGGCGTATTTACTAGTTCGCTGCTTGCCACTCTACTCACGTTTTCTCTCTATCTAGTGGGTCATTTGAGCGAAAGTATGGTGAAATTAGCTGGTGTCACTAAAAATCCTGGTTTTCAAAAACTCACGGATAATCTCTATCTAATCTTACCGGATTTATCCCGATTAGATCTTAAAAACGATGCTGTTTATGGAATCTTACCCCAACCCCAGACACTATTTTTCAATGCTGCCTACGCTTTAATTTATACTGCCGCATTATTGATGCTGACTACAGTTGTGTTCTCTCGTCGAGAGTTTTAGAAAGTAGTGGATAGTAGATGGTGGATAGTGGATAAATAGCTTAACTTCAAATTATGGATACGATCTACCCTACGACTATAATCATTAACTTACACGATCGATATGAAGCTACAACAACTTCGCAATCTATTTGTTGAAATGGATCGAGCCTTAATTGCTTATTCTGGAGGAATTGATAGCACTTTGGTGGCTAAAGTTGCCTTCGATGTTTTGGGCGATCGCGCTCTAGCAGTGACGGCACAATCGCCATCATTATTACCCGAAGAATTAGAAGATGCCAAGATTCAAGCAGCAACAATCGGCATTACCCATCAGGTAGTAGAAACTTATGAGATGGATAATCCTAGCTACTCATCAAATCCCGTTAATCGGTGCTATTTCTGTAAAAGTGAACTTCACGATACACTCAAACCACTTGCCTTAAAACTCGGTTATCCTTACGTTGTCGATGGAGTAAATGCTGACGACTTACAAGATTATCGTCCAGGTATTCAAGCAGCTAAAGAACGCGGAGCCAGATCCCCATTAGCTGAATTAGGTATTACTAAGTTAGAAGTGCGAGAAATTGCCAAATCGCTCGGCTTACCCTGGTGGAATAAACCCGCCCAACCTTGCCTGAGTTCGCGCTTTCCTTATGGAGAAGAGATTACAATTCCGAAGCTAAATCGAGTTGGTAGAGCTGAGATCTATTTGCGTCGCTTGGGCTATGAAAATGTGCGCGTTCGATCGACCGGGGACACTGCTAAAATTGAGTTACCAGTTGAATTAATTCAGCAGTTTGTCATCGATCATAGTCTCAGCGATTTAGTCACTAATTTTCAATCGTTTGGCTTTGTTTACGTTACCCTCGATTTAGAAGGTTATCGTAGCGGTAAGCTCAATCAGGTGTTACCCCAATTGTCAGGATTCGGGTGAAAAATGCTAGACTGACCATCGATCGACACATCATACATCAATTCAGCAACGCCCAAATTTGCTCTTCCCTTGTTTTGCCGCAATGGTCTGGAAAAATGCAGGTTCTTGACCGAAAGGCAACGGTATAATAAGTAATCGATGCTAGTTACCTTCGATCGACACATACTCCCACATGACCCAAACGCCCCTCTCCCCCAACCAAAATCGTCAGTCACCTTTTCAACAGCCAGACAGTCTTGGTCGGTTTGGCAAGTTTGGAGGGAAATATGTTCCAGAAACTCTGATGCCCGCGCTCTTAGAGCTAGAAGCAGCATATTATCAACACACTCAAGATCCTGAATTTCAGCAGCAACTCACCGGACTGCTCCGTGACTATGTTGGCAGACCTAGCCCGCTCTATTTCGCCGAACGACTCACCGCGCATTATGCCCATCCCGACGGCACTGGTGCCCAAATTTACCTCAAACGGGAAGACCTCAACCATACTGGTGCCCACAAGATTAATAATGCTCTAGCTCAAGTCCTTCTAGCTAAACGGATGGGCAAACAGCGGGTAATTGCCGAAACTGGTGCAGGACAACACGGGGTAGCGACAGCGACTGTCTGTGCCAGATTTGGCTTAGATTGCGTCATTTTTATGGGCGTACAAGATATGGAACGCCAATCGCTGAATGTCTTTCGGATGCGATTACTAGGTGCGGAGGTGCGTCCAGTGGCAGCGGGAACTGGAACGCTCAAGGATGCGACTTCTGAGGCGATTCGTGATTGGGTGACTAACGTGGAGACGACGCACTACATTCTCGGTTCTGTTGCTGGACCCCATCCTTATCCAATGATCGTGCGGGATTTCCATGCGATTATTGGTGCAGAGACTCGCGCTCAAGCGATGGAGAAATGGAACGGTTTACCAGATATTCTACTGGCTTGTATTGGTGGTGGTTCTAATGCGATGGGACTATTTCATGAGTTCGTCAAAGAGCCGACAGTCCGCCTGATTGGGGTAGAAGCTGCGGGTGAAGGTGTAGATACCGACAAACATGCCGCAACACTTACCAAAGGTCGTCCGGGAGTATTGCATGGAGCGATGAGCTATCTATTGCAAGATGGTGATGGACAAGTTACTGAGGCACATTCTATCAGTGCCGGGCTAGACTATCCTGGTGTTGGTCCCGAACACAGTTATCTCAAAGATTTGGGTCGGGCAGAATATTATAGTGTGACTGATGCTGAGGCTTTAGTTGCATTTCAGCTACTATCTCAGCTAGAGGGCATTATACCCGCACTCGAAACATCTCACGCGATCGCCTATCTGGAAACTCTCTGTCCTCAACTCACTGGTAGTCCCAAAATTGTCATCAATTGTTCGGGACGTGGAGATAAAGATGTGCAGACGGTAGCTAAGGTATTGAAATTCTAGGCTTTAGGCTCTAGGACGCTTACGTCCTGTTTTCCCCTTTCCCCCTTTCCCCTTTCCCCTAACCTATGACTCGTTCCAGTGGAATTCTCCTCCATCCAACTTCATTACCTAGCCCATTTGGGATTGGGGATTTAGGGCAAGATGCTTATACATTCATTGATTTTTTGCACAATGCCAAGCAAAAATATTGGCAGATTTTACCATTAGGGCCGACGGGTTATGGTAACTCGCCTTACATGTGCTATTCAGCGATCGCGGGTAATCCATTGTTAATCAGTCCAGCTAAACTATTAGCTGAAGGATTATTAGTGCCAGCAGATTTAGAGCATTTACCCACCTTTCCCACCCATAAGGTTGATTTTGAACTCGCGATCGAATTTAAAACCAAAATATTCCATCTAGCGTATCAGCGATTTCACGATCTTGCTGATACCGAACATAAGCATAATTTCGACCTTTTTTGCCACAGTCAGATTTATTGGCTGGATGACTACGCCCTCTTTATGGCAGTGCGGGAAGCACATGGCGATAAGAGTTGGCCCGAGTGGGAACCGGATTTAGTTAAGCGCGAACCGCTTGCGCTGATTCACTGGCAAAATAAACTCAAAGATCGAGTTGCTTACCATAAATTTGTTCAATTTAAGTTCTTTGAACAATGGTTAGAACTCAAGCAGTATGCTCACAAACATGAGATTGAAATCATTGGTGATATTCCAATTTATGTCGCCCATGACAGCGCAGATGTGTGGGCAAATCAAGAATTTTTTGAACTCGATCCTGAAACAAGTGCAGCGGCATTAATGGCTGGAGTGCCACCGGATTATTTTAGTGAAACCGGACAACTGTGGGGGAATCCAGTCTACAATTGGAAGAATCTTGCCGAAACCCAATTTAATTGGTGGATTCAACGGTTTGAATCTTTACTCAAATTAGTAGATGTAATTCGCGTCGATCATTTTCGAGGTTTCCAAGCATTTTGGGCTGTCGAACAAGGTGAAACTACCGCGATGGATGGACGTTGGATTAAGGCTCCAGGGGCAGAATTATTTGCAACCCTGCAACATAAGTGGGGAAATTTACCGATCCTAGCTGAAGATTTGGGTGTAATTACACCCGATGTCGAAGCTTTGCGCGATCAATTCGGTTTTCCAGGGATGAAGGTACTGCAATTTGCCTTTGGTTCGGACAATGGTAATCCCTTCTTACCATTCAACTATGGACGCAATTTCGTTGTCTATACAGGTACTCATGATAATGATACAACGGTTGGCTGGTTTGAGGAAATCAACAAAGATCCAGATCGCCAGCGCGAACTCGATCGACTATTGCTATATGTGGGTGGTATTTGTGCCGACGGAATTCATTGGGATCTCATTCGATTAGCGATGGCTTCGGTGGCTAATGTGGCAATTTTTCCGCTTCAAGATGTCTTGGGTTTAGGCAACGCTGCGCGAATGAATTATCCAGGGAAGGCTGAAGGAAATTGGGGTTGGCGATATGATTCGATTGTCTTAAATGAACGAGTGGGAGCGCAATTAAAAAGTTTAACTGAAATTTGTGGTAGATCGATCTAAGGGATGGGATTAGAGTGGGCAATGGTGCCCACTATCATGATTCTACAAGTAATTAAAATCTAACTGAATAACTGTTGAATGTTGATCAACAGATCTGGAAAAGCTAAAGGGGAAATCAGCCCAGTTGTAAAACTGGTTTTCGATTGATACCCAGATGGCGCAAGGTCGCGAAAGACAATTAATACTAATTCCGATAAATTCATCACCCAGTATTCTTCAATTCCCGCATCTGCATAGAGATCTTTCTTCGTACCTAGATCTTTGGCGATCGTGGAATTGGCAACTTCAATTAGCCAAAATATATCTTCTGGGTAGGGGTGTCGATCTCGATACAATGTAGACCGGGTTCTGACAATCGCAATATCTGGTTCTGGTTCCGAGTTATTTGGTAGTGTAATTGGATGAGCTTCGCGGACTTCTGCGAGTTCCCCCAGTAATCGGCGCAGGTATTTGACAGTTTCGCCACAATAGGATGAGTGGGGTGCGCCTTCTGGTGACATTTCAATGATTTCCCCACCTAATAACTCGACATTCCGCTCATCAAGCAACCCAGTCTCGATCATCTGATGATAATCTTGGAGACTCCATTTAGCTGTTACGATCGTCATCGAAGTTTTACCTCACTGGTTGAGATAGTGTAGATATTTTAGCATTAACTCAATTAGGAATTACCGTACTTCCCTTTCCGAAAAAATTTCAGTAAGATCTTTACATATCGGCTCACACATCCCGGAATACCTGATGACCACAATTTCATCATCCCTAACACCCATTCGCACTAACGAGAAATTAACTTGGAATTGGCGGGGACACCAGATCAAATACACCGTAGCAGGTGAAGGGAAACCGCTATTATTAATTCATGGATTTGGAGCATCGATCGATCATTGGCGGAAAAATATCCCCGTACTAGCGGAGGGTGGATACCAAGTATATGCGATCGATTTATTGGGGTTTGGCGGTTCAGACAAAGCCCCGATCGACTACAGTATGGAACTGTGGGAAGAATTAGTTGTAGACTTCTGGCATGAGTATATCAACCAGCCGACGGTATTTGTCGGTAACTCGATCGGTGCATTACTCAGTCTGATGTTGGTGGCGCATCACCCAGAAATTTGTGCGGGTGGAGTATTGATTAATTGTGCGGGTGGACTGAATCATCGTCCTGACGAACTAAACTTCTTGCTCCGTGGTGTGATGGGCATATTTACCAATATTGTCGCATCTCCAGTCTTCGGTAAGTTAATGTTCGATCGAGTGCGGCAGAAGTCCAGTATCCGCAACAGCCTGTATCAGGTCTATCCGCGCCGAGAAGCCGTCACCGACGAACTAATCGATATAATCCATCAACCCGCTTGCGATCCGGGCGCACAGCAAGTTTTTGCCTCGATTTTGACGGCACCAGCCGGCCCAACTCCAGAATCATTAATCGCGGATGTCACCAAGCCGCTCTTGGTATTGTGGGGAGAAAACGACCCTTGGACACCGATTAAAGGTGCCAAAGTTTATCAAGAACTGGCCGCAGCAGGTAAACCTGTGCGGGTAGTCTCGATCCCCAATGCTGGACACTGCCCCCATGATGAATATCCTGAAGTAGTTAATCCAGCAATTTTGGAATGGCTGAGTAGTTGTTAGATCGTGACTAGTGGCAGTTGCAGACTATTTGATGTTGCCAGGGGTAAAGTTACATAAATTGTGGTCTTATCCCGATCGGTATTAGCCATCAAAAACAGTCCATCATAAATTTCAATAATCTTCTTGACAATTTTCAATCCCATGTCCAATTCGGCTCGATTGTCAATCCCCGAATCAAACCGAATCAATTCTGATAGTTTAGAGTTGTGTTTACTCATAGAATTTGCCTCTTTGCCATCAATCCAAAAATGAAAGGCATCATCGATAGTTTTACCGTGAACATAAATGGGAATTTCGGAGTTAAACACAGTCAGAGCATTTTCCAACAGTTCGTTAAATATATACTGCAAGTGGCTAGGGGTGACGGCAATTTCCGGATCTTCAAGATCGAAAACTAATTTAGGCGATGGCTTAAACTGACTGGCTTGGGCAATCGCCATCCGCTTAATTAGCATTCTTGGAGCACAAATCTGATGTTGTTTACTGTCTTTTGGTGTCAGGGTCAATTGCAAATATAACAGAAATTTTTGATTTAACTTATCTAACTTAAGTGCCGATTGATTGACTAGATCTAACACATCATTAGTATCTAGTATTCCCATTTTGCCAATGTTCTTCTGCATCAGCCCAATATTGTCTAAAATATCATTCAAAGCAATATTCAATTCCTTGGGGAAACCAGCAGCTAAATCTAGCCGAAATTCGTTTAAGCTATTTTCTAGGGAATGGATGTTATTGCGTTGAAGTTTACACAAAGATTGAATTCGATCGTGCTGTTTTTTGATCCGCAACATAGATTTGACTCTAGCACGCAGTTCGATGCTACTGACAGGCTTGCAAATAAAGTCATCAGCACCCGCTGCTAGGCACCGACCCAGATCTTCTTTGCTAGATAGAGCAGTCACCATAATAATTGGCACAGCTTGCCATTGTGGCATCGCCTTAATCCGCTGACATACTTCAAAGCCGTCCATATCTGGCATCATCACATCTAGCAAGATCACATCCGGATCGAATGTATCCAGATCGGCGATCGCTTCTTGACCGCGACTAGCATAGTTTAAAATATAGTCTTCACTGGGTAGAAGTGCTTCAATCACTTCAAAATTACTTGGTTCATCATCAATGACTAAAATCGAATAGTTACTCATTATCTTATTTCCTCGTTGGCTAAAAGTTCTTGAACTGTGGTTGCTAGTTGTCTAAGTTTGACTGGTTTGGTGAGATATTCAATCAGCGGGGATGTCTCTAGGACTGACTGATAAGGTTCGATCCTAGATTCGGGTTGAGGGGTTGGCTGTTGTGGGGAACAAAGGTTAGGAGCAGGGCAGGGTAGAGAAATGGTGAAACAACTGCCCAAGCCCACCTCGCTAGTTAATCCCACTTCGCCACCGTGGAGTTCGACAATCCGCTTCACAAGAGCTAGCCCTAAACCTGTGCCCTGATATTGGCGGTTGAGCGCGCTATCGATTTGAATGAAGGGCTGAAATAGCTTGTGGAGATGTTCGGGGGCAATGCCGATGCCCGTATCGATGATGGCAATTTGGATAAAATTCGGATCGGGATGATTCGGTGGTTGGGGAGGGCTGTTGATCTTTAGGGTAATCTGTCCGCCTTCTGGGGTAAATTTAACCGCATTATTGAGCAAATTAATCAAAACTTGACGGATTCGCCTTTCATCTATGAATAAGTTGGGGAGATTGAGTGGCAGTTTAATCTCTAGCTGAATGCTTTTGTGGAGAGCCTGCTGCTCGATCGCTGCTAGACTGGATTGGCATAGTGGCGCAACAGCAGTGGATGTGTAGTCTAGCTCAATTTGACCAGATTCAATTTTGGTGATGTCGAGAATATCGTTGATTAATTCCAGCAACCGTGAGCCGCCACGCTCGATCGTTTGGATAGATTTCAGTTGTCGATCGTTAATACTGCCAAACACTTCCGCTTGCAGTGCCTCACTCATGCCTAGAATAGCGTTGAGCGGCGTGCGAAGTTCATGGCTCATGTTGGCGAGGAATTCGTCTTTGAGGCGGGTGGCACGGGCGAGTTCTTCGTTGGGAGTGGATAATAGTTGTGCGCCGATCACTGGCTCGATCGCATCCGGCGAAACTACCAAGGGATTCCGAACAATTACAGACCTATGTTCTACCGGAGAGAGAGCCATGGTACAAGTGGAAATGGATGTATAGGGCTATATTTTCTATTATTCCCTGTTGTATTTGATAAATTACCTCTGGTATAGCAGTTACCTAAAAATCACTAGCAGTTTCAATTGCTACCTGCTTGGATCTCCGACTTTCGAGCCTAATAGATGAGGGGTAAAAGTCTTGCCTGGAAACATCCTCACCCCAATCGACGTTAGAATAAAGATCTCAAAGCGATCGATTATGGGACTACCGATTCCCGACTTTCCCGATCGATTGACTGTAACTCATTAACCTGTGATGGCACACCTAACTCATCGACGAGCCGAAAATATCGACGGAGACTTTTATGTCGATCGATCTTGTATTGATTGCGATACTTGTCGGTGGATGGCTCCGGCTGTATTCGATCAAGTGGGAGAGATGTCGGCAGTCTATCACCAACCGATCGGCGCGGAAGAGCGATTACCCGCGATGCAAGCATTACTATCTTGTCCGACAGGCTCAATTGGGACATTAGCAAAACCTGTCGATATCAAACAGGCGCAAGCATCTTTGCCAATTAGAGTAGCTGAGAATGTTTACCATTGCGGTTATCATTCGGCAAAATCCTATGCCGCAGCCAGTTATTTAATTCAACACCCAGCGGGGAATGTTCTGATCGATTCGCCCAGATTTACACCACCACTGGTCAAACAGATCGAAAAACTTGGCGGGGTCAAATATCTATATCTCACCCATCGGGATGATGTCGCCGATCACCAGAAGTTCCACGAGCATTTTGGTTGCGATCGGCTGCTTCATCAAAACGATATTACTACCGATACTCAAGCCGTCGAATGGCAGCTTCAAGGCATCGAGCCGATCGAACTTACCCCCGATGCGCTAATCATTCCCGTTCCTGGACACAGCCAAGGACATACAGTTTTATTGTACCAACACAAGTTCTTATTCACTGGCGATCATCTCGCCTTCCGCCGACAACTCGGACATTTGGGTGCTTTTCGGGACTTCTGTTGGTATTCCTGGCCAGAACAGATTAAATCTATGCAAAAATTAGCTACCTATGATTTTGAATGGGTGCTACCTGGTCATGGGAGACGTTATCATGCCGATATTGAAACTATGCACGAGCAAATGCAGCAATGTATTAGTTGGATGGCAACTGTCTAATCTAAACCGATCGATCTGACCAACAACATTCCACTCCTCCAACATCCGTCACATCCTTATGTCCACTAACCAAATCGAAGTTTCACTCGAACAGTATTGTGAAATGACAGTTAGTGGAATTATCACCCCTGACGATCGAGAACCAAGTAAATTACTCTTAATTACCCCCGATGGTTGTCAATTTCGGGCGGCACCGCTAGGCGATTTTACCCCTGTAACTGACGAAGATAGACAATGGCGGGTGGTACCAGTTACTCAGACAGATGGGGTGATTACCCGATTGCAAATAGTTAGCCAAGTATCTAACGCTGAAATTGAAGCTGACAAATTTGTGTGTGTGGGGAGAACCGCCCAAGTCAATCGCAAGCATACCGCAGTGTCGCTGAAGATCGACCGATCGGGCGAACCAACAATCAGACCAACTTTACTCGCTCCTCCCGTTCAAGTCAAATCGGGACAATTATGGCATTTCGTCGCCCTCAGAGGAGGTACGAGCCTAAATATTATCAGAGCCACACCATTAGAAGCATCAGCCGCAGGTGCAGCCGTTAACCCAGTAACTATTGAATCCGTCCCATCTGCCTCCGGTAGCAACACCGCCCAGAACAAACCGCCTACTGCCGCTAAAACCATCTACCAGCCTCGAAATCTGGATAAAGAGTATTTCAAGTCAAATCGCGAGGAGATGACCTCGATCGCCCTAGCAGCCATGAATCAGGAAATGCTCAGGGCGGATTGGGCACTATCCCTAACGCGGGTCAAGGAGCCAACCTGGGAATGGGAAGCTCAAAGTTTAACTCCCGCAGATCTTCGCGCTAGAATCCAGGTTAACTCTCGATCGAAAGTTGCCAGGATCTATATCTATCCCCATCAGCAAAAGTTTACTCCAGTTAGTGAGCCGGAAACTACCGAATCGGCAGTAATGGCTGAACCAGAAGGCGAGATGGAGGCTTCCTCCGACAGAGAGCGCGACCAGACAGCGGATAAATATCTCGATCGCTTAATTGTCACCCCATTAGGTGCAGCGCGGGGGATTGGAGCCTCCTGCTTTCGCGTCCAAATTGGACCCTATGAAATCGTGATGGATGCGGGAACTCGTCCCAAAGGCAGCGATCCGCTCCCAGCCTTGGAGCTATTAAACCACCCGAATCTGATGCTGATTACCCACGCCCACCTCGATCATATTGGGGCGTTGCCGATTTTCCACCGTGATTTTCCCGATGTGCCAATGATTTGCACCCACGGTACGCGAGAAATCGCCCATGTGATGTTAACCGATGGCTTGAAAGTCCAAACAGCGCAACAGAAGCAAGGAAATGAGGATTTCGGGCAAGTATTTACCGCTGACGATCTCGATCGCACTTTATTTACACTGCAAACGCAACCCGTGGGCGTAGACTTTTCACCCCTACCTGGTTTGAAAGTCCGCTTCATTCATGCGGGGCATATTGTGGGCGCGGCATGTATCTATATGGAGTATGGCAATCGATCGATCCTCTATACTGGCGACTACAACACCACCAGCAGTCGCACCGCCGAGGGATTGAAACTAGCCAGTTTACCCAAAGCAGATATCTTAATCACCGAATCTACCTATGGCGGCGACACCCACCCCTCCAGACGCAGCCAAGAGAGCGATTTAATCGAAGCGATTGTCGAAGTAGTTAAAGCCGGGGGGAATGTCTTAATTCCCGCATTCGCCCTCGGACGCGCTCAAGAGATTATTCTCGCCATTCGCACCAGTGCCTTGTTTCACACAACGAATATCCCCGTCTACGTCGATGGATTAGTCCGAGAAATCACCGATTTATTCCAAAATCAATTAGATTTACTCCCCGCCGCCGTCAAAAACTTCGCCAAAACCCAGTCTCCATTCTTCAGTGAAAAATCCTCACCGCGAATTATTTCGATCGGTTCCCCCAAAGAACGTCCCCTGGCAATGTCCCATCCGTCGGTGATTATCGCCAGTTCCGGGATGCTCACAGGCGGCGCGAGTATTTACTACGCCAAAACTCTCTTAGAACGCGAAAATGCGGCGGTGTTTATCTCTGGTTACACCGATGAAGAGTCCCCCGGACGCTTCTTGCAGAGTCTAGAGCCAGGGAGTGAAATCGAACTCGATGGCACTCCACTGACTGTCAGAGCCAAAATCCAACGCTTCAACCTCTCGGCTCATGCCGATCGAGTGGGGATTACTCAAGTAATTCACCGTGTCAGTCCCCAACATCTAATCTTGATCCACGGTTCCCAATCTGCGCTGCACGAACTTTCCCGCGCTGGCGATTTGCGAGAAAAATATTGGATTCACATTCCCGATGTTGGCGATTCAATTACCTTTGGACAAGCCCCAGAGCACCTGTCTAAAGCCCAGGTTGCCAAATTAGATGCGGGACAAGAATTTGAGATCGAAATTGAAGCCGAATTCGATGGTGCATGGCTCCGCATCGCCGATAGTGTCCTCGAAGATCCCCGGTGGCAACATTTAGCCGCAACGGGATTATTATCCGCAAAATGGACGAAAGGCGGCTTGATGCTCAAACCCGCCAGCCATAAATCAATGGCGGTTGAAAGTGCGATCGCCAGTGGCTTAGATTGTTGTGCGGTGTGTGAATTTTTCGATGGTTATCTCTGTCGCGGGGAGGAAAGTCCTCTCTATAAACGCGATGTCGATCCGACCGCCAAATGTTCAGAGTTTGTCCGGCAAGTTGTCGCGGTTGAGTCTCAGTCTTTGGGCAAGGAATTAGATGTTGAACAGGATGTGGATTCGATCGAGATAGAGGAAGAATAGAAAATTTATGCCCAAATTGAGACAGGACAATTTAGCAATCCTAAACAGATAATCGATCCCGCTTCATGTCCTAAATATAACTAAAAATCAACCGAACATGCCTAAAGAATCATTATTTGCACTATCGCTATTTCCCTACTTAGGATTTCTTTGGTTTATGACCAAAAAAGTGCAAACACCTAAGCTGGCATTGATTGGTTTTTATCTCACCTTAGTATTTGTCGCCGTGACGATTCCGATCGGCGCATATGCTCAACTCGTGCTCCATAAATCTCTCGCAGATGTGGATGTGTTGCATGGTGGCGCGGAGTTTTTTTTGACACTTTCTAATATCACGATTGCGATCGGCTTTGCTCAGGCAATTAAATCGATGGCAAAAGGTAAGTCCGCTCTGGCTTCGAGATCGATCGAGCAACCTAAACCATAGGCAACCGCCTGAAAATTACCTACCTCGCGATCGCTAGTTGAGGATCTCTCCAAAATCTGCCTTTTGAAAGATTTTTTCGGCAATAAATCTACGCTAGCATAATCGGCAAGCCACCCAGTTAGGTAAGCAGATGGATACCAACCCACAGTCTAAACCGCCTTTTGACGAAACTAACGAGGATACGCCGGAGATTGGTGGTGGTGTTCCGGTGATCGAGTACTGGGCAAAGCATACGCTATCGCCAGAAGGGCCGAAAATCTGGAAAACGCTGTTTCACCAGAGTGCTTGCCTGTCTTGCTCTTGGGGTACAGGGGGACAAAAGGGTGGATTCACCAATGAAGTAGGTGAAAAGCTGCAACGTTGCATGAAAAGCGTTGAGGCAATTAAATCAGAAATTCAGCCGCCAATATCGACGCAGTTTTTTGATACTAATCCGATCGCTAGACTACAACAGTTGTCCTCGATGGAAGCTGACAGGTTGGGGCGATGGAGCTATCCGGTAATTTTGCGCGCGGGTAGTTCGCACTACGAACGGATTTCCTGGGTGGAAATTTATGAGATCGCCACTGCTGCCTTGTTGAAATCGCCAGAGCGAGTTGCCTCATATAGTTCGGGGCGCAGTTCCAATGAAGCTGCATTTCTATTACAACTGATGATGCGTGCGCTTGGTTCTAATAACCTGGCAGATTGTTCGGATTTATGCCATGCACCTTCAACCACGGCACTTAATGAGATGTTTGGCACAAACACCTCAATCGTTAGTCTGGAAAGTTTGAAGGAGGCTGATTGTGTCGTGCTGGCGGGGGCAAATTCGCCCTCCAATCACCCGCGCTTGATGAATGAGCTAATTAAGATCCGCGATAAGGGTGGTAAAGTCATCGTCATCAATCCCGTGATGGAAGTTGGGTTGGTGAAATTTGGCTCGCCCTCATTTCCCGTCAAGTCGTTGATTCCTGGTTCTAAAATTGCCTCGCTCTATTTACAACCGATTCCTGGTAGCGATGCAGCATTATTTGTCGGGATTCAAAAAGCTCTAATTGCCCAGGGCAATGTCGATCGAGCATTCCTATCAGCTTATACCGAAGGATGGGAATCAGTACTAGAACAGGCACAAACGACTGAGTGGGAAACCATCACAACTACTTGCGGTATCTCCCAAGCGGAAATCGAAACAGCCGCAACCATCATTGGCACCTCGAACAAGGTAGTCTTTGGTTGGGCGATGGGAATTACCCAGCAGACAAATGGCGTGGACAACGTTTTTAGTATTGCTAATACTGCCCTAATTACTGGTAATGCTGGCAAAATGGGAGCCGGAGTAATGCCAGTGCGAGGACATTCTAATGTCCAAGGTTTTGGCTCGATGGGTGTAACGGTGAAGCTGAAGGCAGAAATTAAGCAAGCCTTGGAACTGCTGTTAGGGCGATCGCTGGCACTCCCAGCGGGCTATCATACCCGCGATCTAATTGAAGCAGCCGCAGCCGGAAAGGTGGATAGTCTGATTTGTGTTGGCGGTAATCTCTACGGTGCCAATCCTGACTCACAGCAGGCAAAGCAAGCTT
>JANPJH010000094.1:0-2460 GCA_031425415.1 Chamaesiphon sp. VAR_61_metabat_425
GCCGAGGCAATTATTGCTCAACGAGAACAAGGCGGAAAATTTACAGATTTAGTTAATTTTCAACAACGGCTGGGATTATCCGGCAAATCAATCGGCGAATTAATGCACTATCTCCAATTTTGATGAGATAGTGAGCAAGTCGATCGAACGTAAACATCACAAAAACAACTATTTAAGTAATGATTAAATTATATGGTGGGGCGCGGAGTCGGGCTTTGATCGTCCGTTGGTATTTAGAAGAATTGGAAGTTCCCTATGAATTTGTGCTATTGGATATGTCTGTCGGCGAGCATCATCAGCCAGAATTTTTAAAAATTAATCCGTTTGGCAAGGTGCCGGCAATTGTTGATGGAGACTTTGCACTATTTGAATCTGGGGCGATTTTGTTATATCTCGATCGCAAATACGGCAAAACTCAATTGTCAATCGAACAAGAGGCTATCTACACTCAATGGACATTATTTGCTAATGCTACCATAGGCCCTGGCATCTTTGTCGAAGCTAGTCGAGAACGAGAATTACCAAAATTAATGACTCCCCTCAACGAAATTTTGAGCAAACAACCTTATTTATTAGGGGCTGAATTTAGCGTTGCTGATGTCGCAGTTGGATCGATTTTAGCGTACATTCCCTTAATGCTCAAATTAGACTTGTCCACCTATCCAGCCGTTGTCAATTATATCAAAACATTATCTGCTCGTCCGGCATTTAAAAAAGGGATGTCGTGAATTTAGGCACTAATTGCCAGATCGAAATAGTAATTCATAGTTTTTGATTTTAATGCAACTATCGTCTGCCTGGAAATCGATCGTCAGTCGTCAACTATCCTGGGGAGTAGTGACGATTGCTGGCGTCAGTTTGGGAGTGATGGGATTGGTATGGGGGGCTAAACATCTGGGCTGGTTGGAGATGGGCGAACTAGCTGCTTATGACCAGGGCGTGAGGTGGAGAAACTCGATCTCAAAAGTGTCGCCCAGGGGATCTGAGCGATTATTGGTTGTCGCCATTACCGAAGACGATCTCAATCGACAAGGAACTTGGCCACTACCCGATCGAACGATCGCCAAAATCATTGAAAAACTGACAGATGCCAAAGCCAGTCTGATTGGGTTGGATATCTTTCGCGCCAACCCCGTTAATCCGGGACATGCAGATCTAGTCAAAATTTGGGATAGTAACGACCTGATCGTACCTGGTTGTCACCACCGCAACCTCAAAAATCCAGGGATTGCTGGCCCACCAGGGATTCCTGCCGCACAATTGGGCTTTGTGGATATTTTGGTCGATCGAGATAGCATCGTCCGCAGGGCATTATTATTCATGTCTCGCGATAGCAATTCCCCCTGTACTAGTGAAACTAGTTTAGCCCTCCAATTGGCGCAAGAATACCTCTTACGTCAGCATAATTATCAAGGTAAATTTACTAACCAAAAGCAGTTTTATCTCGGTAAAGCGCATTTTCGACCCCTTTCCAGCCATGATGGTGGTTATCATCAGGCCGAACCGGGCGGCTATCAGATTTTAATCGATTATCAACCGCCAAATACCGTCGCCCCGATCGTCACCATCTCAGATCTGCTGGAAAATCGAGTCGATCCGAACTTAATTAAAAATCGCATCGTCCTGATCGGCTCGACAGCTAGTTCCCTCAAGGATGAATTTCTTACCCCCTTTAGTGCGGGGAAAGCTGAAGATGCCACCACACCAGGCGTAATGCTTCATGCCCAAATTACTAGCCAAATTCTCAGTACAGTTCTAGACGGGCAGCCACTATGGTGGTTTATTCCCGATTGGCTAGAAGGACTCTGGCTCGGTGGGTGGTGCCTAACGGGTAGTCTACTTGCTTGGTATGTGCGCCATCCAGCCCGATTACTCGTTGTGACGGGTGGGGCCATAATCTTATTGGTAGGAGGATGGGCGATCACTTTTGTTCAGGCGGGCTGGCTGCCGATCGTTAGTCCATTAGTGGGTTTAATTACCAGTAGTATTGGCATTTTAGGGCTGACTAGTTATCAGACGCAGCAACGACAGCAGAAGATGACAAATTTGGTCAGCGAGCGCGAACAAACGATCGCCGCACTACAATTACTGTTGCGGCAAACGGCACCACCAATAACATCAGTTCCAACGTCTGCACCGCCAGGATTAAAGCCGACAGAGTTGCCCGAAACAACAATGGCTGCCTCAGCATCTAATCTTGATGCAGCAGGATCGACGCTCAACATTGACACAGCCGCTCCTGTCGTGCAACGACAGCAACCCACACTCAAGCAAAATCAAGCTCCATATCCAATTATCGGTTCGATGCCGCCTAATTACCTCTTGGATGGGCGTTACCAGGCGGCACATACTCTCGGTTCCGGCGGCTTTGGTGTGACTTATCTCGCCCGTGATATCAAACGTCCAGGACAACCTCAATGTGTGATTAAGCAACTGGTTCCGGCGAGAAAGGATGCAAAT
>JANPJH010000095.1:0-22675 GCA_031425415.1 Chamaesiphon sp. VAR_61_metabat_425
CTAACGAGTATTTATTGAGAGATAATTTTACAATCTTAAAATTATCCTGTTTTGGCATCACACCATCAGTATCAGCTACATCAGTGTAAAGAAAGTATTGATTAATCTTATCGATCGAGGCTAGATTCTCGATTAAGTTTAAGATATAGCTACCAATGCCTCTACGAGTATGTAATGCATAACGAATATCGATGCCTATTTTCATTTTAATATCCCTTGTTTATTAATTTAAATGTTGTCAAAATTGATTTGCTTATAGTAATTAAATTATCAATAATCTGAAACTCGATTGAGTGTTATTTTTTTGAAGATTCATCAAATAAGTCTTTAAGTGATTCCCTCAATCGTTCTATACCTTGAGGATCGTTAGGTGGTGGCGGAGCTTTCGATCTGTTAGATCGATCTGATTTAGTAATTTTATTAGCATTCTTAGCTGGCGTAAAAATTTTAGAAACTGCACTAACGGCATGAGAATTTTTAGCTGTGACAATCAGTTTAGAAATATTTCTGACTACTTTAGACTTCTTAGAAGCGTTAAATAATTTAGAGCCAATCTTAACCAATCCAGATTTTTTCAGTGCAGTGACAAGTGCCGATTCTGTAAATTTCTCATCTTCAGGAATGATATTTAATGATTCTGCTTCAGTTTCTGATGTAAGTGATTGCGGTTGTTTTGTTGCAGCATTTGAAAATTTAGTTGTAAACTGTAATACTTTCTGATGAATAATCGAGTTTAAAACATCTGCCAGAAACCAATATAGAAAATTCCATAAAGCACCGCCAATAAATAGGTTCAAATTAACAGAACTAAATATAATAATCATCGATTTAGTATCAGACATCTTTGTTCCTTTCAGTAGATATAAATGCATCCTATTTACTAAAAATCCACATAGTAAAGATAAGCCTAGTATGCCTAATATGCCAAAGTTAGCAAAAGCAGCTTCATATCCAGTTGGCACGACAGATCCTTGATAAGGATAAACATTATAGATAGTTTCAGATAAATCTTTAAAAGCAGAATTTCTGATTTCATAAGGTAGCAGTTGAACGATTACCTTTAGATTAGATAAGCCAAAATCATAATTAATATGATTAGTAAAATCGTAAGAAATAATTCCAGCTAAACCTGAAAAACCTTCTACTTGAAGTCTGTAGAAGCTTTCAAAAAATGAATTTTTGTCGTAAAATTCAACAAAGTTACTCCAGGTGTATTCTGTATAAAAGTTATTGAAATCTCGATAAAACCCGTAAACAAAAATAATCAAGAATACTGGGATGACTGCAATAACTAGCTTTGCTAGCTTAATCGGTTTGCAATAATAATGATAAGCTACGATTAATTGTAATAGTGGTACGATTGACTGCCTTCGCGAATTTAGCATTGTCACAATGATATAAGGAATAAATATCCACAGATCAAAATAATCAATTTTTAGTTTATTGATTATTTTATAAGTGATTGGGAACTTGGCAATTTGCATCAAAATTAGAGGTAAAACTTGACCTCCAACCATTTGCCCTGGCGAAAATAGCAATGCTTGAATTCCACCTAAAACTGCAATTAACCAAGTAATTGCAGTTAATGTGATTGCATAAACGATTAGATAGTAGGTTTTATTTAAAGTTTTTGTACATTTTTTGGGTGAAACACGATGATGTGGCGGGCATTGAATTTCGGCATATTCAGAGATAAAAGCCATAATCATTATTGATAGTGTCACCAATAAAGTAGCTGTCTTAAACCCTTCCTCTGAGATTGTATGCCCAAAAATATTTAACGGAATCTCACCTGATTCTAGAACTGACAGTACATACAAGTTTTGTCCTGTAACTGTGAAAAATAAAAAAGAATAAAATAGGATTGAGACTAGATTGCCTTTCTCTTTTTTTGAAATTACACCTTGCAACAGTAAGCCAGATAAGATGATAAATTGCATTAAAACCAGTATTCGTTCAGCAAACATTAGCTTTACAAAATATTAATTTTGAATATTGAAACATGTTAAAATTATCCTACTTAGAATATTTAGGCTCAGAAAATAGAATATTTATGAGTTCTTTCATCACAATTAATCGAGATCGGCAGACTACTCGATATTTCTCGATCAATAAAAATCCTAGGATACCAGAAACTAAGATTTTCTGAGCATTAGCAGTAATTAAAACCATTAATATGAAAAATCTTGCAAACCATCCGTGATTTTTCTGATAATAATAAATGTCTCCTCGATGGGATTTAATTAATGCCTTAGCTTTTTGCTCTGGGGATGCTAGTCTGTGACTAGTACCACCTTTATGAATGACAGAAACTAGTGGGTAATATACTGTGCGAAAATTATGTTTACGGATGGCTGTACACAAATCAGCCATGTCTAAACCAGAAAATTCATAGTTTCGATCTAAGCCTTCGATTTTCAGGAAAAGATCTGTTCTTACCATAATGCAGGCACCTAAAATCCAATCTACATCGCCGATCTCTTTTTGCTCACTTTGATATAGATGAGATACAATGCTCCAAGGTAAATTATGATAGAGGATACTATCTAAGTAAGGGCCTCTGATTTTACTAGCAGAAACTTGAAAGCTGCCATCCTCATAAAGTAATTTAGGGCCAATTGCGCCAATATTCTCATTCAACTCCATGTAATCAATTAGCTCTTTAATTGCTCGATCGCTATAATAAGTATCGGGATTTAGCATCAAAGCATATTTGCCCTTACACATGGCAATTCCTTGATTATTTGCCCGCGCGAAGCCAGTATTTTCCTGGTTAGCAATAATGTGGAGATTATCAATCCCAGCAAAGTTATCATTCAGCAACTCTAATGTATTGTCCGACGATACATTATCGATGATAATTATTTCTGAATATAAATTTTTAGTATCTTTTAATACAGAATTAATACATGCCAATATATCATCAGCCGAATTGTAAGTTACTACGATGATAGATATCATTAATCGATCGGTATTATTAATCATGTTTTGTATTTAATTTAATCTGGTAGTTTGAGGTTCTGGTTGAGTTCAATTTCTAGCTATTTTCGCATCCTCAAGATCGAGCCAATCTTTTGGTTTAGGCTGCTTTCGTTGGAGTGAATCTATAAACCCAATTAACTTGCATTTTGCTAGTGCATATCGATAAGTACTATCATTAATACTTTCCTGAATTGGAATCATTTCTCGGATGTCCCGCATAAATAGATCGTAGAATGCTGAAATAACTAAACGTAACGACCAATATAATTTATGCGTAAATTTAAAGTACTCTAAGCCTGTCCCCACTGCATATCCAGTGGCATAATAATAGGCGAGAGCATTTTTTAGAGATACTACTTTGGCAAACAATCCTGGGTGAGCGATCTGAATATCTGGATAAAGTTTGATCGAATATGTTTCGACATCAATAATTTTGGAAAATAACACAAAGGCTTCTCCACAGAGACAAGCATGATTAGAACCTGGTCCAATATCGATAAACCCGCCTAAACTTTCAAATAACTGCTTTTTAATCAGAAAATTCCATTCGATCGCATAATTGGAGAAATTCTTATAATTAATTTTGACATTTTTAAGACTTGGCCAGTGGGTTTTATAATTATTTTCGACTGTTTCACCTCGTTGTAAAAGTACTAGGTCTGGAGCATCAGTAGATAAATAAGTAAATAGCTCAGTAATTTTGAAGGAATCGATCGATGGATAAAAGTAGGCATCATCATCTAAGAATAAAAGATAACTGCCAGTCGCGATTGATGCCCCTAAATTCCTTGCCTTTGATGCTGGAATCATTCCCCCCGTTAATCGATCGGTAAATTTGACGTTAATGCTAGAATAATCATAAAGATCGCTGATTTTTTGCTGGGACTGATTGATGAAAATAATTTCAATTCTTTCGCTATCTAATTGCTGAATAGAATCTAATAATCCCTTTAAATATGTTTGAGGATTGACGACAGGTACAACGATTGATAAGAGGATTGTTGTATTAACTGGTGGCTTAATGATAGTTTGCATTTGAGATAGTCTCCGATTGCTGTTTAGTACCCTACATGATAAATTTATTGAAGGTTAATCGACTTTTTGTACTTTAATTAAATATTGGAGCGTCAGGAAGGAATTTAGTATGCCCAGAGTAAGATTATTCAAAGAATTATCCCTACTCTTTGTTTGATGGATTAGCCCATTCATTTTTAATCCAGATGACTGCATCAGCCCGATAGCGGTATCTTTGACAAAGAATCTTAAATGGGTGTTATCCAAAACACCATTACTCTTGTATTCCCACTTGTTTTGAAATATTAAGGGAAATGATACTGAATAGTGTCTGACATTTGGGATGCTAGCAATGATTGTGCCGCCTGGCACTAAAAGTTTATGCAGATAGGCGACAACCTTATGCGGATTTATTAAATGCTCCAACACATCTAAACAAAGAATCAGATCGATACTTTCTGCCTCGATTGGTAAAATTGTCTCTTCGATATTTGCTTGGTAAACTTCATCAAGTTTTGGTCTTGCCAACTCAACAGCATCTGCAAACAAATCTACCCCACAAGTCCAGTCACAATAGCCATTCTCTTTCAAATAAAGCAGTGTATTTCCTTGGCTACAGCCGATCTCTAGCACCCTACTAGAGTGCTTCGGAACAAGCGGTAAGATCTCTTGCCTAACTCCGTCATAGTAATCATCGGGCTTAATTTCATACTTGTCTTTTAAGGAATTCATCTTCACACCTGTTTAATTTAAAATAATTTGCGATCGACAGCCTTATGAGAAGCCTTTTAATCTGCGGTTGAGTAAAGAATTTAATTTTATCTTTTCATCATTGTCGATCGCGAAAAAATATAATAGTCCGATTGTCGAAATGACCACAGCACATAATGAAGACAGCTCTAAAAAGTTTGGCTCGATCGTCTGCCGATCGATAAACAAGACTAGATAGATAGCTCCAGGCAAAACTGAAATTAATGGTTTAGCGATCGCTCTAACTAGCGCGAAAGCATCTTCGACTAGAATACTTTTGGTGCGCTGTAAATTGTAGAAGAAATGCAATGACACACTTACTATCCCACCAACAATTGTGCCAATTGCCACGCCGTTAACACCCAGTTTACTTGTCAGAATAATACTAATAATAATATTTACAACGCCTTCAATTAGCGGAGATAGAATGATTACTTTCTGTTCGCCAACTGCCATCGCCACGATCGAATAAGGCGCACCTAACTGCCGTACAAAGTTAGCCACAACCAATAGCTGCAATAACTCCACTGTATGGACTGCATAACTCGATCCTACCCAAAAAAATAGAATCCATTTTGCGCCTAAAATTAGTGGTAAACTCGTCACAACTAAAATAATTGCGGCATATCTAGTCGTTGAAATTAGTAGCTTGCCTAACCCGGCTCGATCGCCTCTGGCACCGATGGCGGCTGCATTTGGTAAAATAGTAGTAAAGATGGAATTTTGAATCCCGATCGCAAAACTAGTTAGACTAGTGGCTAAGGTATAATAAGCCAAAGATTTGTAGTCAAAATAGCCGATAATAACACTATCTAAACCAGTCACTAACATTATCCCCATGCTCCAGATAAATAGAGCCGAGCAATATTTAGCAATGTCAGAGGCTGCCTTATTTGACAGCATTTGGATCGAGATATTCATATATCCTGCCATCTTTTTATAGGCGATGAATTGCCACAAGCCAGCACATAAATTCGCCAGACCCATAACTACACCCATCATCACGATGCTGTGACTAGACTGAGCAATTAAAACAACAAATATTCCCCCTAACAGCTTACTAATTCCAATAATCCAAGCTGGAATATCATATCGCTGTAACCCGATGAAAATTGCCCCAAATACCGAAAAGGGTAAGCTGATCGAGAGTGATATACCCACACACAACAGAGCTAATTGAGCATCCTGCTGTAGACTAGCTGGCATATCTTTGAATAAATGGGGTAACTGCCAAGCTAAGATCGAAATCCCCACTATTGCCAGTAAAGCTGCCCCGGTGAGTACCACGATTGCTGTACTAATAATGCTATCCCGTCGCTTGGTATCACCTAACTCATTGCAATGAGCAACAAATCTACCTACCGCTGTCTGCATCCCAAAATCTAAGAAACTCACGTAAGTACTGAGCTGCAAAATTAACAACCAAGTACCATAGACATCTTTAGACAAACTCTTTGTTAAAAATGGTGGTAATAATAATGCTACCAATGCCCCGGCACCACCGCGACAGAGATTGGCAAACGCATTTTTAATAACCTTTAGATGAGACATCTAATCTGGGGATTTTGAGGAAAATTAGCTAGTTCTATTATTCCCAACCCTAGGGATGAAGTTGACAACTGGAATAAAGTTAGCTCAATGAGGTGCAAGGTATGAATTGTGGGTATTCTAAGCAAAGGTTAATATCGCCATCTCCCCCTAAGTGCCAGGTTCCGACCAGATGTTATCATGCTCGCTTATCGTTAGAGTCTGAGCCAGCCTTCACCCCGATTCAATCCAGGCATAATTAACAGATGCTTAAAAATGGTTTCTATAATACCGCTGCGGGAGTCATTAGATCTGGAATCAATGTCCTGACAATTCCGGTGTTGATTCGCGCTCTAGGCGTTGAAGAGTATGGCGTTTGGACTCTTGCCTCGACGGTGGTCAATCTAGTCATTCTCGCGGAAGCGGGCTTGTCTACTGCGACGACAATGTTTGTCTCCCAGGATTTAGCAAAAGAAGATTTTGATGGTGTCGCCCAGACTTTGAGCGTAACGGGTGGGGCGATGCTCGGATTGGCTACTTTAGCCGCAATCATTTTGGGCGCAGGGGCTGAACCGATTGTCGGTGCTTTTGCTAAATTAGATCGCTCTCAACATCAAATCGCCGTCCAAGCACTTCAAATTGGCGGATTAGTGATCTGGGCGAAGTTAGTTCAACAGGTACTAATTGGGATCGAACAAGCATATCAACGTTACGATTTGCTTAATCTGCTCAATACCATTCAGTCCTTGCTAACTGGTGTGGGGATGTTGATGGTAGTCTGGCTAGGTGGTCGGACGATCGAATTAATGCAATGGCAAGCTGTTGTCGGCATTATAATTTTGGTGGCGCATCTTTATTTAGGTAGATTATTGACTCGATCAATCGATTTCCGCTTAACTTGGGACCGATCGAAAGGATGGACTATCGCTTGTTATAGTGTGCAAATTTGGGTAACTTCGATCGGTGGAGTTTTATTTGCTCAAGCGGATAAATTGATTGTGGGAGCGATGCTGGGCACGCGAGAATTGGGCATTTATGCTGTAATTACCAATATTGCATCGCAGATCAATTTATTCTCATTTCTCCCCGTTCAACCATTGGTTCCAAAAATTACGCAGCACTTTGCTAAGTTAGATGCAGATCGACAGGCTTTAGAGCAGCAAATTAAAGCAGGTTTAGAAATTAATTTCTCGATTGCATTAGGATCTGCGGCAATTTTATTTACGTTCGCGCCATTAGTATTAAATATCTTAATCCATGATTATACCAACGCGACATATATTCGATCGCTCCAGATTGTCGCGATCGCTTATGGCTTTTCTTCACTCAATGCCGT
The DNA here is from genome assembly GCA_031425415.1 of Chamaesiphon sp. VAR_61_metabat_425. Lineage (GTDB taxonomy): Bacteria > Cyanobacteriota > Cyanobacteriia > Cyanobacteriales > Chamaesiphonaceae > Chamaesiphon. The sequence continues at coordinate 7,610 of JANPJH010000095.1, forward strand.
TGGTTATTACATCTTATTTGCCAGAGACGCAGTAAATATATGTATGAAGATTCAGGTAGTTGGGAGCATTGGTGCATTATTGCTCATTTATTTAGGCACACTCCAATTTGGAATCTTAGGTGCAGCTTTAGGTAATGCTGGGTTCATCGCAACATTGCTAATGGTTTATGTGGGAATGAATAAGATCTCTATTTCTGCAAGTAAATGGCTGAAATGGATATCCTTTCCTACCTGCTGGTTTTTAGCCACGATCGCGATTAATTCTATTGTTAAAGGCGACTTATTATTAAGTCTATGCTTGTGTTTGGAAGTTGCAATTCTAATCGGCTGGTTTGGAATTAGTAATAGATATGCGCTCAGACATTAAGGTTGGGGCGATCGAATAGTGCAAATAGCGGCTAGGATGTGCAATGGTAAGCGATGAGTGTTGGTACAACTGCTCTAAATCACCAATTTTATGAATACATCAAACAATGGGGTATTTTAATAGAGGCGAGTTAAGTTTGTTTCAGTAGTTGGATTTATGGTAGCAGTAGCAATTTTGGCAGCGGGCAAAGGCACGCGAATGAAATCAGACTTACCCAAAGTATTGCACTTACTGGGGGGACGATCGCTAGTAGAACGGGTACTCATTGGTTGTGCAGATCTTCAGCCTGAGCGACAATTGGCGATTGTCGGCTATCAAGCTGCACGAGTCAAACAAGCGATGGCGGATTATCCTGATTTGGAGTTTGTCGAGCAAGCTCAACAACTGGGTACAGGACATGCCGTACAACAACTATTACCCCACCTGGCTGTTTTTACTGGCGATTTACTCGTCCTCAACGGTGATGTCCCACTCCTGCGAGCAGAAACCCTCAGCGCGCTCCTAGCGACTCACCAGCAGCATCAAAACGCTGCTACTATCCTCACAGCTCAAATTCCCAATCCCCAGGGCTATGGGCGCGTATTCTGCGACGGCGATAACCGGCTCAAAGAAATTATCGAAGATCGCGACTGTACCCCAGCCCAACGCCAAAACTCACGGGTAAATGCGGGAATATATTGTTTCAATTGGCAAAAACTCCAAGCAGTTTTACCTAAACTTCAGAGTAATAATAATCAACAGGAATATTACATCACCGATGCGGTGAATTTTCTTGACCCCGTGATGGTGTACGATGTGCCTGATTATCAGGAAATTTTGGGCATTAACGATCGCCGTCAACTGGCGACTGCGTATCAAATTATCCAATCGCGGATTAAGGATGATTGGATGATGAAAGGAGTGACAATTATCGATCCTGACAGTGTAACGATCGATGATACCGTTCAAATTGGTGTCGATGCAATTATCGAACCCCAAACCCATCTTCGGGGTAAAACAGTAATTGGTACAGGTAGTCGAATTGGGCCGAATAGTACGATCGAGAATAGTACGATCGGCGATAATGTGACGGCAATGTATTCTGTAATTATCGATAGCTCGATCGGGCATAATGCTGTAGTTGGCCCCTTTGCTCACATCCGTCAACAGGTACAAGTGGGCGAAGCTTGTCGAATCGGTAACTTTGTCGAGTTGAAAAAAACCACCCTCGGCGCGAATACAAATGTCGCGCACTTATCCTATCTGGGTGATGCCAGTGTCGGCGAACAAGTCAACATTGGGGCTGGAACAATTACCGTTAACTATGACGGTAAAAATAAACATCAGACAATTATCGGCAACTACACCCGAATTGGCTCGAATAATACCCTTGTTGCACCTCTGAAGATTGGCAATCAAGTGACGACAGCCGCAGGTTCAACGATTGTCAGCGATCTACCGGATGATTGTCTGGGGATTGCGCGGGCATATCAGACGATTAAACCAGGTTGGCGACCTAAATGGCATCAATAGAAACCCAACCATCCCAACCAGTTACCCCCAACCAAATGAATCGTAGCTTCTGGATTATTGCCTTAATTAACTTCATCAATGCGCTGAGTTTTACGATTCTGATTCCGACGATTTACCAATACGGGCGAGAGTTTAATCTCAGTGATATTGAAACCAGTTTTCTGTTTGCAATTTTCTCGATCGCCCAATTTTTCGCCACCCCAATTATTGGTAAATTATCTGACAGATTTGGTCGAAGACCGTTACTAATTATTAGTTTAGCCGGGACAGTAGTAGGTAATCTGCTTGCAGGTACCGCACCCAATGCAATAGTGCTATTCTTTGCCAGATTTTTGGATGGAGTAACAGGCGGCAATATTTCCGTTGCTCAAGCAGTGATTGCTGATATCACAACGCCAGAAAATCGGGCTAAAGGTTTTGGGATCTTTGGGGCATCTTTGGGGTTAGGATTTGTGATCGGCCCAGTATTAAGTTTAGTCGCACAACAGCGATCGTTAGGGACAGCATTTCTAGTTGCATCGGCAGTTGCTGCGATCGCTTTAGTCATCACAATCTTCTTCCTGCCTGAAACATTAGAACGTAAAGCAGATTCTAGTACAAATATCTTCGATTTAGGCTTGCGAGACTTAGTTAAAGGATTAACTTTTCCGCGTTTGGGAATCCTATTTATTATCAATCTCTGTGTTGGTACAACTTTTACCTTATTTACCTTTGCGTTCCAACCATATTATCTTAAAGTTTTACATCAAGATAATCAGTCCTTAACACTGTTATTTTTTGCGATCGGTATCGTTGGAGTCTTGGTTCAAATTCAAGGAGTGAAGATTGCCACTAAATATCTCAGCTTGGTGAAGATTTTGTTCCTCGGACTATTCTTCCGAAGCTTGTCCTTTGTGCTAATGCCAGTGATTCCGGATATTCATTATTTTTTGGCTGTCAGTGTAATTTTTGCTATTTTTAATTCCTTAGTTCAGCCCATGATTAGTACGCTGATTTCGCTCAATACTAGTCCAGAAGAACAGGGGAAAATGTCGGGGTTAAATGCCTCGTATCTAAGTGTCGCAAATGGAATTGGTCCCGTTATTGCTGGATTAATGGTCGATCAAAAGCACCCATTAACCTATGGCTACCCATTATATCTCGCAGGTATTTTCACCTTCATCGTCCTATTTTTTGCCGTTCGCAGTCGGCGTAAATACACACCCAGAATCACTGCTCCAGTATCTAGTTGATGAATAAGTTGGATTAGGCAAAACTTGCATAAATGCAGCAGAGAGTAAAAGAGTTGAGGGGTTTAGCGGGGAATATTGGGAGTTATAGGACGCGACAGACGATAAATCCCAAGGATCTGGCACAGCCGGAAATATTTGACAGGTTTGTGGCTATTTTCAGAGATCTGCAATCGCTGAACCCTGAGAAATATCGGGCGCGGATAACGCGAGAAGTCGCGGCGGAGTTGGCGAAGTTGTCGCGGTGGTTGGATCAAAACGCCCAATCTAGTGAGTCAACGGTGAGCGTGCGACTTCAGTCGCTGGCACGATAGCAGTTAGAGAATAGTTCGATTTGCCGATCGAGTAAATCCACACCTTCCGCGACACTTTTAATCTCCTGAAGATGGGTGCGTAGCTCCGCCGCACCAACAAATCCCTTGGCATACCAGGTGAGATGCTTCCGCGCTTGGAAGATACCGCGATCGCCTTTATACAAGTACAAATTTTGTAAATGTTCTTTAGCACATTCTAATCTTGCGATCGGACTCGGTGGTGGTAATAACTCTCCCGTCTTGAGAAAATGGTCGATTTCCCCGACTAAAAACGGATATCCTAGCGTTCCCCGCGAACACATCACACCATCGGCACCCGTTTGCTCTAGACAAGCGACAGCGGATTCCACCGAAAAGATATCCCCATTGGCAATGACTGGAATCGTTAAAACTTGCTTAACTTGGCGAATCCAGTCCCATTTTGCCGTGCCATTGTAGCCCTGAGCGCGAGTACGCGCATGAACTGTCAGCATCTGTGCCCCAGCATCAGCCATCCGTTTGGCAAAATCAAGAATATTAATTTCATCATCATCCCAACCAATCCGGGTTTTCACCGTCACGGGGACATTTACAGAAGTAGCTACTGCTTGCACTAGAGCCACTGCGGTATCCGGATCGCGTAGGAGCGACGAACCACCACCATTTTTGGTGATTTTATTCACCGGACAACCCATATTCAGATCGATCGTTTGCGCACCCTGCTCGACGGCAATTTGGGCGGCTTCACCCAGAAAATCGGGGCGACAGTCAAATAACTGGATACTAATCGGGCGTTCATTGGCATCAATTTCCATGATACGCGGCACTTCCTTGAGATGTCGCAAACTTGAAGCCTGCACCATCTCGGTATACATCATCGAATCCGGAGCATATCGCCGCACCAAGCGACGAAAGACCAGATCGGTGACTCCAGACAAAGGCGACTGGAAGACGCGGCTGTTGAGTGTCACAGCACCGATTTTTAGGGGAGTGGTGAGGTGGGATGTGTCAAAAATCAACCGACTCCGTAGATGTAATGATGAAATTAGTTTATTTAGCACTGCAGATTTACGTTTAAATGCGGATACGAGTAATGAAACTCACAGTGTTAGAATGTGGGAGAGCATACATACAGTCCCCGCACAGAGCATATGGATGAAATTGCACAATATTGGCTAGTACTCAAACGTCGGTGGTTACCCGCTGCCTTAGTATTTGCCCTCACGACCGCACTAGCGGCGGCGTATACTTTTAAGCAAACGCCAATCTACCAAGCCAAGGGTCAGATCATCCTCAAAAAGACTAACAAGACTAGTGCCTTGTTAAGTGGTGCGAATGTGCCTGGGGGGATTGGCGATTTAGAAGGTTTAACTGGTAGTAGCCCCGTTACTACTCAAGTAGAAGTCCTCAAGTCGATGACCACCGTCAATGGTGTAATTAAGGAACTGCTAGCGGATAAATATACCGCCGCATCACCCGAACGCAAACGGCTGTTAAAGTTTAGCAAGAAATCTGACTCCTTCGTTCAACAACTCAAGGTTTCTAGTGTTAAAGGGACAGATATTTTGGAAATCACCTTCCAAGATCCCAGCCCCAAGTTGGCTCAAGATGTGGTTCAAAAAGTCATGACGGTTTACACCAAAGATGACCAAGACAACCAGCGGCGCGAAGCTAAAGCCGCCAGTGACTATGTGACCAAAGAACTTCCTCGGATTGAAAGTGAAGTAAAACTGGCTGAAAACAATGTTAGGCTGTTTAAAGAGCAGTATAATGTTGTCGATCTACCAACTGAGTCTGTTAAAGCAGTTGAGACGATCACCAATCTCAATAAAGAAATCACCTCCGCCTCAGCCCTACTCGCAGCCGAAACATCTAGGTTGGAAGGGTTAAAGAATCTCTTCGGCGGTCAAGATGCTCAAGCCACAATCCAGTCTGGACTGGTTAGCGAATCACCTGGACTCCAAAAATCTCTCAAAGAGCTACAGGATGTTGAATCTAAACTCGCTCTCCAGAAAACCCGCTTCAGCGAAAACGATCCTAGTATTCAAGGGTTAAAAGAACAGCGACAGGCTCTAGTCGAAATCCTCCAAAAACGCTTTAAGCAGAGCTTAATCGGGGATAAGCAGTTCCAGGGTAAAGTCGTTGAGCTTCAGCCATCAGGGATTCAGGGCAGTCTAATTTCTGACTTCGCCAAGAGTGAAGCCCAACGGACGAGCCTCCAAAAACAGATCGCTGCCTTGGTATACGTAGTTGATGCCTACAAAAAACGGATGAATGCCATCCCGAAATTAGAGCAACAACAGAATGCCCTCGGTCGCCAACTGGAAATTGCCCGGACTAACTACAAGACACTGTTAAGCAAGCTCCAAGAAATTGACATCGCCAAAGAACAAAATCTTGGCAACTCGCGGATTCAAACCCATGCGGAGTTACCCCAAGAGCCGATTTCACCTAAAAAAGCTCAAAATATCGCCATCGGCGGTTTCTTAGGCTTGTTCCTCGGTGCGGCAACAGCTTTTGCGCTAGATAGTGCCGACAAACGGATCAAAACAGGGGAAGAAGCCAGACAGTTACTTCCCGGCTATCCAGTCTTGGGTCAAATTCCCGTGTTTGAAAAAGTGCGGCAACTACCTAAGCTGGGTAAATCAGGCGGTCGAGATCCTGGTCAACTGGTCCTCAATGGGATGACTAGTGGAATTGAAGGCGAATCCTTCCGGATGTTGCAGACCAATCTCCAGTTTATGAATGCTGATAACAGCCTGAAAGTGGTGGTTGTGTCCAGTTCTCAGTCTGGGGAAGGAAAATCAACTGTTTCGGCCAATCTGGCCCTAGCAGTAGCTGAGTTAGGTAAAAAAGTGCTGCTCGTCGATGGAGACATGCGGAAACCAACTCAACACCGTGTGTGGCGACAAGACAACTATGAGGGCTTGAGTAACGTCCTGAGTGGACAGTGTGACCAGCAAGCCGCGATTAAAGAACTTCAGTCGAATCTTTTCTTGCTAACTGCTGGGGTTGTACCACCTAATCCAGTCGTCTTGATTGATTCAGTCCAAATGAGCCGATTGATCGAAGATTGGTCGGAGACTTATGATTTAGTAATTATTGACGCGCCACCAATCACAGTAGCTGCGGATGCGACGATGTTGGGTACCCAAGCCGGCGGATTAATTTTTGTCCTACGTCCGAATGTTGCGGATAAGGAATCGGTTGAATATGCTCAAGAAATCCTTACCCAAGCAAAGCTCAAAGTCTTGGGGATGGTGCTCAATGGCGTGGAAATCGATAATCAAAAACGCTATAACAGCTACTACTACACATCGAGAACGGGTCGAGAAGATGAGGGTAATGTTGGTTCTAAGTTATTAAGTGGAATTGCCGCTACTCGCGATCGATAAATAGCTCCCAGATCTTCCGCTAGTCTCATCCTAACAAAAGAGCCAGTCACTCGATCGAATGACTGGCTCTTTTTAGCTACTTTCTTTTAGTCCAAGGTACAGGAATCGAACCTGTCTAGAGCTTCCGCTCGCGGATTATGCTTACTACTATAGTTTTCACTACCAGCTATCCCAACTGTTTGTAGTCTGGACTTTACCTTCACCATTTTACAGGTGTTCTCCGTCAAGTCTCTGCACGTTCCAACATAAAATTTCAACGTTGGCTTCGCTCAGTATTAGCATACAGTTTAAGATATTATTCATAAACTCCTTAGCCTTCACTGAATTTGAAGAAATACTATACTATGATTTCTCATAATAAGCCCCTCCAGGAATGTTTATCTTGCTCCAAAGTACTAATTGGATTTCAAAGCAAGTACTGTTCGTTAAAATGCAAGAATAAATACCAGCCAAATATTCATTATTCATACCAGAAGGCTAAAGCTTATAGCAGAAAAGCTCAACTAATAGAAATGAAGGGAGGCAAATGTGAATTGTGTGGGTACTGCAAAAGCTATAGAGCACTTACTTTTCACCATACTAATCCCGGAGCTAAAGAATTAAAGCTAGATGCTAGATCCTTAGCAGGTCACAAATGGGATTCTATCCTTACAGAGGTACACAAATGTCAATTACTTTGTATGAATTGCCACATGGAGATACACGAACAATGGGAAAAAACAGACCTTAGTGAGTCCGCTGCCTAAACCGATCGGCCAACCTTGGATAGCCTTAACTATTTTAGCATCGACTACCGAGAATTGGCTATTTTACCAGATGTGAATTATTCAGCCACTGGTGCGGCGGCGGTACCAGGTCGCCGTACCGACTAACATGCCGGTTAACGCTAGGGCGACGAGAATTGGTAACACATTGCCTTGTTTGAGAGCTGTTAAACCTGCACCCATCATCACAAAAGGTAAAATTCCTGGCACGGTACCCAGGAGTGTCCCAAAGAAATAATCGCGAAATTTAATCGAAGTTAACCCCGCTGCGAAGTTAACCATTCCGTAGGGAATCAACGGCAACAATCGGATGGCAAACATATAAAAAAAGCCACCTTGCTGCATTTCTCGATCGATCGATTGCCATTTGCCTGCTAGCTTTTGTTCGACTACATTACGCCCAATCGTTCGACTAAATCCAAACGATAACACTGCTGCTAGAATAGCGGCAATACTCGTCCATACCGTTCCCCAGACCGAGCCAAAAATTGCCCCACCGCTGAGATTGAGTGGTGTTGATGGCAAAATACAAATCGTGGCGATCGAGTAGATTAAAATATAAATAATCGGTGCCCAAATCCCCATTTTTTGCAACCACAATTGCAACTGTTGTTGATTTATTCCACCAAGTAAATAAATTCCTGCTATTGTCGCAATTATACAAAATAACGCGATCGCCAGAATCGTAGGTTTAGACTTCATCGATCATTTTCAAGTAATAAGTAACTATCCCCTAACCCCTAACCAAAGAATTTGTTCTAATTTGCTCGACTAACTCGCTTAGTGAGTCTCGATCGAGCCGATAGCTGAGCGGATGAGCGATCAGCCTCGCGCTGCTGTAGAATAGGGTTTCAATCTCAATTAGACCATTCTGCTTGAGGGTTTTGCCCGTTGAAACCAGATCGACGATTGCTTCGGACATTCCCGTGATCGGTCCTAATTCTACCGAACCATACAGCGGCACAATTTCCACTGGTAAATCGATGCTATCAAAATACTCTCTAGCACAATGAACAAACTTAGAAGCAACTCGACCATGTGCGGGTAAATCTAAACTAGTCCGGTAGGGACTGTCAGCTTTTACAGCTACAGATAGCCGACAGGGACCGAAGCCAAGATCGACTAATTGAGCAACCTGAGGCGTTTTCTCGCGTAGGACATCATAACCAGCGATACCGAGTTGCGCTTGTCCGTATTCTACATAAACGGGAACATCGTGAGTGCGAACGAGTAAAGCTTTTGCACGATTGGTCGGCTCGGTAATCTGGAGTTGGCGATTATTGGGATCTAAAAATGCACTAAAATCTAAACCAACAGATTGAAACAGGCGGATACAATCTTTTAGTAATCCACCCTTGGGTAAAGCTACAGTAATCATCAAAAAAATTATAAATTATGAAGTGCAGATCGGCGATCGAAAAGTTCTTGAATCCGATCGATAGTGCCGATCGGGATGCTAGCGATTAACTTGCGAGTATAATCAGTTTGTGGCGATCGATAGATCGCATGAGCATAATCGATTTCTTCGATTTTACCTTGATTCATCACCATAATTCGATCGCTCATAAACTTGACAACACTCAAGTCATGGGAAATAAATATATATGTCAGGTTAAACTCACGCTGTAACTCTTTGAGTAGATTTAATACTTGAGCCTGAATCGAGACATCCAAGGCTGATACAGATTCATCACAGATGATAAATTTAGGATTGAGTGCGAGGGCACGAGCGATACAGACCCGTTGGCGTTGTCCACCAGAAAGTTGGTGGGGATAACACTTCAGAAAGTCTAAGTTTAAACCGACCCGATTTAGCAAATATTCGGCACGTTCTCGGCGTTGACCGCTACTTTTGACCGTCCGATGGATGACTAGTGGTTCAATAATTAAGTCGCAAATACTCATGCGCGGGTTGAGCGCGCTAAACGGATTTTGGAAGACAATTTGCAAGTCTCGCCGGAGGATTTGCATCGCTTCACCACGAAGTTTAGTAATATCTTGACCTTGAAACTCGATCGATCCTTGTTGAGGTTCGATTAATCGCAAAATTGTCCGAGCGAGGGTACTTTTTCCACACCCAGATTCACCAACTAGACCGAGTGTTTCACCGGGATAAACTGCAAAGGAAATATCATCGACAGCCCAGTTATATTGTTGTCGGTCTTTCCCAAATATCCCTTGAGCAGGGAAGCCAACTTTGAGGTTGCGGACGGTTAAAATCGGGTCTGGTCGGCTCCGAATTTGCGGTAATTGAACATCACGTACTTCTGAGTCGATCGTTAACTCTGGCTGTGGTTTTTCGATAATTTCAATTCGACCATCGGCGGAAGTTATTTCTTCCATAAAGTCGGCAATTGTCGGGAGAATTTTTGACTCTCGATCGAGTCTGGGACGGCAAGCTAAGAGACTTTTAGTGTAGGGATGTTGAGGATGTTGAAACAGATCCAAAATCGGTTTACATTCAACAATTTTCCCTTTGTACATCACAGCTACTACGTCAGCGATTTCGGCAATAATTCCCAAATCATGAGTAATAAAAATCATCGCCATTTCGCGACGATCCCGCAACTCTTGTAGCAGTTCGAGAATCGTTGCTTGAACGGTAACATCTAAAGCCGTGGTGGGTTCATCCGCAATTAATAGTTTAGGATTGCAAGAAATAGCGATCGCAATCATCACTCTTTGCAATTGTCCGCCAGAAAGTTGGTGAGGATAACGTTCTAACCAAGCTAATTTTTGTTGATTAATTGCTTGGTTAATCTGGCGTTCGCCGACTGAGCCAGATCCTGAATCCGCTGATATTAAACTGTTTAAATATTGCTCGCGCAATCGCTCATCAGAGGGTAATAGTTTTACTTCTTGTAATAGATAAACTGCTCTACGTCTCGCCTCAGCCGCAGACACTGGTTGGTATTGAACAATTGCTTCGATCAGTTGATCGCCGATCGTAAATACTGGATTGAGCGAACTCATTGGCTCTTGAAAAATCATTGCCATTTGTTCGCCCCGATAGCGAGCAAGTTGTGATGATGACAGGGTAAGTAAATCTATGGGCTGACTTTCCCTGGCTATCGATTTATCAGTACGATCCTCTTGAAACCAGACCTCACCTTGAGTAACTCTACCTGGATTGGGCAGTAATCCCATCACCGCCAGAGAGGTAATCGATTTACCCGAACCCGACTCACCGACAATTCCCAACGTCTGTCCCCGCTCCAGCGTAAAGGAAATACCATCAACCACTGGTTGCTTAATACCAGGAAATTCTACCCGTAAATTACGAACATCAAGCACAGGATGGCCGTCTTTTGGAACAACGGAGCTATCGGTCATAAGTAAAAATGTTGTGGGGAACAAGCTAACTTTAATCCTTTGATCTTATGATACTCGAAGCTTGTAGGTAGTCTGACGTGGGAAGATTTAAGCCGATCGGTAGAAATAAGATTAGGATTAACAAAATTCAATCACACGCACGATCGGTCGCGAATATGAACTGAATTGGCTGGCTGTAGATTGGATCTCAGCCAGTTGACCGATCGCCAGACCGCATGGTCTTCCATATTTAGCTTGGACGCGATCGCTAGCTATATTCAGCGCAGTTCCAGCGCGATCGACAAAATCAGCCAGTTCGTAATCATGTTCTGGCTCAAAATAGTTTTTAATAATAGATGAAGGTGAGTAGCAAGTTGCTTGTGAACCGTCAGGCCATTGAATTTTAAAACGAGTTTCTGGCATGGGTAAGTAGGAAATAGTGAATATAAAATTAAGCTAGATTTCCAAATCCGGTGAGTTGTTCGCGATCGAAATCCCAAAATACAGTTGATGCTTGTCGTGATTTGAGCACTAGTTGGTTACTCTCGGTGACTTCGCCAATATTTGCACAGGTGATCTGGCGATTGCGAAACATCTGCTGGACGGTCGGGACGTTTTCGGGGCGGACGCTAAATAGAAATCCATAACTGGGAAAACTCACCAACCAGCGATCGAAGGGTATTTCTGGTGGTCTAGGAATAGCATCGAGATCTAATACTGCCCCGCTGTTAGAGGTTTCTAATAGCATCAAAGTCGTGCCGATGATTCCGCCCATGCTGATATCTTTTCCGGCAGTACACAGAACATTTTCGGCAAGTTTGGGTAATAGTTCTAGGTCGCCACGAAGTCGATCGGGATCGGTTGTGGTGGCAGCGTTCCAAAATGGATATTTAGGGTGAAGCTTACCGCGCAGATCGATCGCCATTACTAATCGATCGCCAGGTTGAGCTGTGAAACTAGAAATCAGCTTTTCAGCGCGTCCGAGAATGGAGACAGAGAGAGCATTGTAACTACTTCGAGCATTCGTATGTCCGCCAACGATCGGCACCTGATAAGCCCGCGCAGCGGCACTCATGCCAGCCAATAACGGCTGACTAATAGTGGCATCTTGACTCCAAAGTGTATCGACGATCGCGATCGGTCTACCGCCCATTGCATAGATATCGCTAACATTTACCATCACCGCACTCCAGCCAGCAAACCACGGATCGGATGCGACAAAATCTGGCATCATCCCTTCAGCAGCTAGGAGCAGATAACCATCACCATCAGGAATTGCGGCGCAATCATCACCCATTAAAATCTCACTAGCAGCGTTTTCTGTAGCGAGAAATTTAGCAACCGTCTGGATATCTTGCTTATGTAGGATACCTAGCGATCGTTTCAAGGTGTGGGCGAGTAAGTCGAGTTCCATTAGGATACTTGGCTCAATTGCAAGACTGGACGAATCTCATTATTAGCAGGGTAATAATCTAAATCTGCTTGCATCAGATGATGTGCGATGCCGCGAATTTCGATTTCTTCGAGGGACTCCCAATGCAAGCGTTGGAAGAAACGAACGTTTTGGATTTGAACGGTGGCGAGAAAGCGATCGCAGCCCCAAGCATTAGCGGTAGTCACAGCTTTATTTATCAGTCCTTTGCCAATGTGCCAGCCTCGGCGATAGTCGGGATGTGTACCCAATCTACCACCATACCAGCGGCGTAGTTCGGATTCATAAATCCGAACTACGCCGAGGACTTCTGAGGAAGGGGAGTCGGATTTGACGGCAATAATGGGGTGAGCGATCGTGTCTAAGGTATCGACATCATCGTTTTGAAATAGGGATTGTTCTTCGACGAAGATTTTGCGACGAAGGGCATAATAGTTGGAGATTTCAGTGTGAGTGCGGGCGAGTTTGAAAAGGTAGGACATGATATTGAATGCTTTGGATGAGAAAATGACTGAACTTGTAAATTTCTAAGCCTCAAAACTAGACAGGGCAGAACAAGCACCGCATTTACCGCAGCCTGCTTTGATGTCCTTGGCAGACATGCCCGATCGCTTCAACAGCCCACTTACTTGTTGATAGAGGTCGAACATCATCTCACTGCTAGGTGCGGGATGATGCGCCAGTGGCGTACCTGAAATCGGCACGAAGGGCACGACGAAGGGATAAACACCGATTTGGATCAGTCGATCGCAACCAGCTACCAGAGCCTCTACCGGATCTCCCAATCCTGCCAGTAAATAGGTACTCACTTGTCCTCTACCGAACACCTCTACCGCAGCATCAAAGGCTTGAAAGTAATACTCGACAGGTACATCAGCCTTCCCAGGCATGATTTTGGCACGAACGCTGGGAGTAATCGCTTCGAGGTGCATCCCCAGACTATCTACCCCTGCATCCTTGAGCTTCTGAAACCACCTAAAATCGTCAGGCGGTTCGCACTGAGCTTGAATCGGCAGATCGACGCTTTGTTTAATTGCATAGGCGCATTCGGCAAGATAAGCCGCACCACGATCGCTGGTATTGGGTGTACCGCTGGTCATCACCATATGTTTGATACCATCGAGGCGGACGGCGGCGGCGGCGACTTCGGCAAGCTGGGCGGGGGTTTTGCGGGCGATCGTCCGATCGGCTGTTAGGGATTGCTCGATCGCGCAGAACTGGCAGACGGTATCGCTATTGCGGTAACGCATACAGGTCTGGAGGACGGTAGTCGCAAGGACATCATGGCTGTGAAGGAGGGCGATTTTCCAGTAGGGGATACCGTCGGCGGTGGTGAGGTTATAGAATTGGGGCGGTTTGGGAAATTCGATCGCGGCGATTTCTCGATCGTTTAGCTGGATGGTTGCCTGAGTAGATGTGGGGTCGAGAGTGGCGGTATATGGAGATTGAGCAGCGGTTTCGGTGTAAATTGGCACCATAATCGTGGTACCGTCGATCGTCACTGCTTTATGATCGGATGGCCCCGCACCGCCTTTTCGACCAGATACACCTACGCCAGTTTCAACTATGTTCAATCCTTGGGATTGCAGTTCGGTCATTAATTTTTGCTTATTCATCACGGCTTACTCCCCTCCTCAGAGAGACTGATCGATCTAAAAACCCCCTCTTGGGAGGGGTGCCCAACGGGCAGGACATTTATAGTCCGGGTGGGTAGATCTCCGCCTTCACTCACAACTCCCCACTGACTCGAATTCACCTGCAACTGCAACAGATCGGGACGGGAGTAATGACCCACGCTATCCATCATCCGTTTGCGTTTGGTAATCAGCGCAAAATCCAGATCCGCGATCGCGATGCCTTCACCTTCAGTAATCGGGGAATGGAGGATATTACCTTCAGGGCTAATAATCGTCGTGTAGCAACCACCGCTCAAAGCTTTTTGGAGCTTGTCATCGGTGGTAATTTGACTCACCTGTTCGGGAGAGAGCCAACCAGTCGCATTAACAACAAAGCAACCTGCTTCGAGCGCATGATGGCGGATTGTGACTTCCATCTGATCTGCAAAAATTTGACCGACCATCGAGCCAGGAAATTGAGCGCAGTGGATTTGCTCGTGCTGTGCCATCAATGCGAAGCGTGCGAGCGGGTTGTAATGCTCCCAACAGGCGAGTGCGCCGAGTTTGCCTACTGCCGTATCTACTACCTGCAATCCCGCACCGTCACCTTGTCCCCACACCATCCGCTCGTGATATGTGGGCGTGATTTTGCGCCGCTTGAGCAAGAGGGTACCATCAGCATCGAAAATCAGTTGGGTATTGTAGAGCGAACCGCCATCGCGTTCGTTAATCCCCAGCACCACAACGATCTGATGCGATCGAGCCGATTGACTCACCGCCTCGGTAACGGGACTGGGTACTTCGACGGCTTCCTCATACAGTCGTAGATGCTCCTTACCCATCAAAACGGGCGGTTGCACGAACGAAAAGTAAGGATAATAGGGAATAAACGTTTCAGGAAAAACCACGAGTTCTGCACCCATTTGAGCGGCTTTATCGATCGCCCCCAAAACTTTTTCAGTCGTTCCTTCGCGACTATATAAAACTGGGCTAATTTGTACGGCGGCGGCTCGAACTTTGCGCGTGAAATCCACAATTATTCCCTCTTCTATTCGATCCAAAATCATCACGCCATCCGTAGGTTGGGTTGAACGAACGTGAAACCCAACATCCCCACAATCGTTGGCGAAGCCTACCGGAGGTAAT
>JANPJH010000096.1:0-9024 GCA_031425415.1 Chamaesiphon sp. VAR_61_metabat_425
TACATTCCTCGATCGAAGTAGCAGGGATCTCAATGACTTCAGGTTCCATCATGAAGTAGTGAGGATTTTCGTTAAGTTCTTGGCTGTAGACAAACTTGAGCGAGCTGCTACCGTAATCTACAACTGCGTATAAATGCTCTACAGTACTAGCCATTTTCCTCCTGTCCTAGCAGCATTTTTCTTCTAACTGGCTGAATCGGTCGTTTGTCATCTTCCCGATCGGGATCGATGTTGGCAATCTGAGGCAATCGTTCGGTGGTGGTGTGTCGAACATCATCAGCGATCGGATCTACCGATGTACTTAACGATCGAGCCAGGAGGTGACAATCTAATCCGCGCCGCCGCGATAAACGATTGAGTCGATCGATCTTCGCTTGTAAAGTTGCTAGCGAGTCATCGATTGCCGCTTCAATCTTGCTGCGATCGCACTCTCCCGATTCGTCCATTGCTAGCGGTAGATCGATTGCCATTGCATTTGCGATTAGCTTGGCATAGATCCCCTCTCTGGTATTGCTGTAGTAATGATGCAGTAATACCTCTTCGGAGCGATTAGGATCTGGGACGAATCTGATGCCAAAATTTTTACTCATAAAGATTGCTTTCGATTCGAGATACTACTTGAATATTTGCGATGGAAGTATTTCGTATATAGAAATGGTAGACATTTTTATGTCAAATTTTTGTACGCAATCGCGACATTTCTGTCATGCTTATGGACATTTATCGTACATAAATTAGCCAAATTTACTCAAGATTTGGCGATCGATAATTTCGAGTAACAGCCATATTTAAGACATCTTTGTCATGTTTATGTACATACTTTGTCAGCCCTAAGATCGGCTTAATGAAGCCTTCGCAACGCACATTACGCATTTACTATAATAGCTGTAAATTGGGCGATAATAGAAGGCATGAGGGAAATTAATGCTCAAAATAACTTCCAGATCGAGTTGAGAGTAGTGGAAATAAAATTAATAATGTTACAGCGAGATCGATGCTGACAGCAAAAAATTGTAAAGCTAGTACGGCGGTGCAGTATTTCACTGACGATTACGATCCAGGGCAGACGCGATGGTTTGGAAAAGGTGCCGCCAAACTGGGATTAGTCGGTGAAATCGATCGAGAATCATTCGAGCATATTTGCTACGGTAGATCGCCCGATGGTAGCAAATACCTGGGCACCAAAGGCGACCCTGACAAACGCCGTGCGGGAACGGATTTTACTTTTTCCGCACCGAAATCTGTGAGTCTAACTGCATTAGTCGGTGGGGATACCCGCTTGGAGAATACCCATCGGCTTGCCATCGAGAAAACACTCAAGCTGATTGAAGAGAGATACGCTCAAACCCGTATTACTAAAAATAAGAAAGTAACGGAAGTCAAAACTGAAAACCTTGTTGTCGCCCAATTCGACCATATTGAGAGCCGCGAACTCGATCCACACCTGCATACTCACGCCCTAGTGATGAATCTAACTCAAGCAGAGAGCAGCAAGTGGTATGCCAACGACAACGATCTAATCTTTCAGAATAAGAAACACTTAGGGACGATTTATCAGGCTTACTTAGCAGCCGAAGTCGAACGACTGGGCTATGAAATCGAGCCTCGTCCTCACGGAATGTTTGAGATTAAGGGGTACGAGCGGGAGAATTTAGTCGAATTTAGCAAACGCCGGATGCAGATTCTCGCCCAGTCTCCAGCCAATAGTACTTGGCAGACGCGGGAGGATAGTTGGGATCGCACTCGCAAGCGTAAAGAACACATCGCATCAACAGAGTTAAAAGCACGGTGGCAGCAAGAAGCTAGCGATTTAGGCATTGAAATCGTCAAAGCCGGAGTGCCGACAGTTGCCCAGCCCATTTCCCCAACGATCGCGCAGCAGTATATCGACGATGCGATCGCTTACTGTTCAGAGCGGAGCGTTGAGTTTAGAGTTGAAGATATCGAGAAAGTCGCGATTGCTCAAAGATTACCGCTCGATATTGCCGAGATTAAATCTCTATGCGATGCTCGAACGGATTTAATTAAACTCGATCGGCACTACACCACTTTTAAGGCACAAATACAAGCTGAAGTTGACGATCCGATAAAGGTTGAGCCGTTGATAGATAATGTAAATGAAAGCGAGGATGAGTTTGACAAGCAAGAAGGTGTCAAGATTCCTACTCATGGTGGAGGTGTCAAAGTTCCTACTCATGGCGGAGATATAGGGACGCTGACATCCAGGGAATATGAGCTTGACACCACTCCCGTTCGATAGCGACCGATAAAGACAATTTGCGACTTCATTGAGAATGCCAACCCAGAGCTGACGACCACACGCACTCGAACTCAACTCCCGCACCGATAGCAATTGTCGGTGGCATTAAAAAATCATGGAGAATCGAGCCGATTTGGTTCAAAACCAAGCCCTCACCTGTCAGTTTCCCCTTTCGCACGAAAGCTACCCATTGCCGTTGTTTCGTTTCGTCATCGGCAAACTCACTCGTCAATGCTAACGGCGGAGCGATTGGAATCGGGGTACGCCGACGAGCGAATGTGGCAGCAATGGCTCGACCGAGCAGACTTCCCTCAAAAGTGAAATTTTGGGATAAATACCACAGATCGTAAAAGTCCTTCATCCGTGTATTCCCGATCCCCAACAGCACCATCGCCTCAAACTTTTCAGCGATAACAGTCTCGCGGTTGTAAGCATACAGTTGAGGTGTGGGTAGATCCGAGAGCATCGCGGGCAATCTCATCAGTTGCGCTGCGGGAGTAACGATATCGCCAAACCCCACATCGATCTGTAAATTAATCCGCGTCGGGGTACCTGCGATGAATGCGGTGAGCCGAATCCTTACTCCTGGGTACTCTCGATCTGCTTTGATTACTTCACCTTTTACCGTCGTTATGTCGAATTCCAAGCCATCGGGAACGACATCAGCCTGACAAACCGCTCGAAAGATGGCTTCTATTTCTGCAATTGAATTATCTCCCCGACATAATAGATCCACATCTTTAGTCGTGCGGTGGGGCGTATCGCTCCAGAGGATAAACAACATCGCACCTTTGAGGATAAACCGCTCTCCCGCAGCAGAGCAGTGTAATCGGTACAACAATCGTTCGATGCCATAGCGAGTTAGAACCAGATTAAAGTCCTCTTTCTGGGCGATGGCGAGGTTTAACAACCGCTGGCGGACTGAAGCTGCTAGATGTCGAGGTTGATTCATGACAGGCATTCTAGGTAAGGACGCATCACTTTACTCATCCGACAAATCTTGGCATATTCCCACAGTTCATCCATCGAGCAGCGGCGAGATTCCCAGCTTTCCCGCAGAGCTTCTAGGGCTACATCTAGCCCGATCTTATGGCGATATTTAAAACAATCGACGATCGTTTTGGCGGGATTGAATATTCGCACCGGAGTCCCCTCGATCGCGTGAGTTTCAATGCCCTCTGTCAATGCTAATCCAGACATATACACCGGACGCAGAGATAGTACATCCGAATTGGGACGACGGGCATGAACGTCGATCGCGACCCAGACTTCAAAGGGTGCCTGAGTCCCGATGCCATGATACTGTAGGGCAGAGAGCAGACAAATTATCCCATGCTCGACTCGTTGACTGGCAACGGCGAGACTATGATGTTCGGTGAGGGAGGCATCAATGTACGTGTACATCCCGCGCCCAGATTTAAACAGGATGCCTCGATCTACCAAGCGACGCAGATCTTCTGGATGAATGCCACCCGCGATCGCATCGCGAGTCCGAATCGTACTTTGAGATTTGGCGAGCTTGAGAATTCGTTGCTCTAGCGGAGATGCTGCATCTCCGCTCTGATTTGACTCCATGAATAACGTAGGTAAATATTCACTACTACCGACATTATTACACATCTCGATCGCGAAGCGCGCCGCCAAGGCGGTCTAAAGTACTCAAATCCATAAGCGGGGAGAAAGGTTCGTGGAGAATAGAGCGCGGTCTATAGGTGGGTTCTCTGCGGCGTTTCCAGGTTTGCACTTACTGACGAGCGGACAAGTTGATAATTGTAAATCTCTCGATAAAATCAACTCAGTTCAAGCAGAAGAATTGCTTAGAGAACTAGCTACCCGATCCGCCAGAATCCTCGCTCCCATAACATCAATTTCTTGCAATGGTTTCAGTATTTTTCTTAAATCTTGAAGTCGAGAATGTTTGTTTACAATCCATTGACGATCGGAATCCCATAGTTCGGCGAGAACTCGAACTAAAAGCTTATTTTCATCATCTCTATAACTGCTTAATAGCTCCTGATATCGAACTATCGCCTTAAAAAAGCTACGTCGAAACTGTTGATAACATCCAGTTTGACCGATCGAATAAAGCTGTTTTCTAATCCCCCACCGAGGAAACAAAACATCTTGAAAACGATCGAAGAATCGTGTGAGAGATCGATCGACATGAGCCGCATCCTCCTTAATTCTTGATTCCCGCGTCAGTAATTCGATCGATTTTTCCCAAACCTCTCCATCATCGCCGATAATTCTGAGACTAGCTTCCTGTCGATCGTTCGATTCACAAAGATAGTCACCAATTATTAAAGCTATTTGCTCCTTTAGATCTATATAGTCCAAATCTGGATTTTCACAGTCGATAAAGGAATAACTCAGCATATCAACGATATGTCCCAACAGTATATAATCTCTCAAATCGAGTGATTTGAGACGAGCGATAAGTTCTTTAACTCGATCTACAGGATTTATATGCTTAGATAAAATTACTGCATCTAGAAGCTGCTCTTCATCATCATAAATATTTGTATTTATCTCACTTCGATCGATATTTTGTTCAGATTTATAATCTTTGTATATATTTTCTCGTTTGTGGAGAAATCCCTGTATTACTAGATCGCATAGAGAGGCGACTATTTCTCGATGTCGATCGCTATCTATATTCGCTTTCAGGACTGGAACTAATACAGCATTCAAAAATCCCCAATCTAGAGAAGAGCGAAAAAACTGATTTTGCAACCAGTCAGGAAGCTGTTGAATTAGCTGAATCAATATATCTGGAATCCAGTCAAAAGCATCAACGATGGAAGATGCTGGAATCTTATCTTCTACAAAGTCATTCTGCAAATTCAACCAAGCTGCTTCAATTTCAGGATTTTCCCGTTGACAAACCTCATAGTCAATTTCTTCAGAATGAGGATATGAGTAAACTCCGTCATCCAGAGAATTTTTTTGAATGTGATTGGCATAGGCAATCGAATGGGTTAGCGATATAAGACGAGCTATTCGAGGTACAAGATTGATAAGCTGAGGCACAAGGGGATGTTCGAGTCCATACTCTTTTACCCACGCTCGCATAAAAGCACTCGTATCGCAATTTTTGACTCCTATTAAACAGCGGAAGGTAGCTAGCCGAGTAAAATCGGAGCGGATATCTTTTATTAGCTTAGGAGCGATATGAGCTATGAATGAACTTGCCTCTAAGTTAAATACTTGACAGCGGTTAAGGCTGTCTAAATTAATAGGGAGATTAATAAAATTTTCGGCTAAACAATTTAATTCTGTTTGGAGATCTTGACTCAAAGCATTAAATGGAGGTTCCAGAATAATTGCGAATGCTGCCCAAATCATATTGCATACATTTCGTTCTTCAATATTTTCTGCGAAGTAGTCAATCTGTTTTTGACTGGTTACAAAAGTTACCAACCCATCGTGTAGCGATAGATCCTTCTCTTTTTCACCATCAATAATTTGTCTGGCTGTCATTACAAGTTGAAAATGCTGAAGATTAAGTATCGCTAATTCTGCTTGAGCATCTACTTCAGAGTTTTCAGGAAAACTGCCGACAAACTGCAATGAGCAATTGCCATCATCATCCTGAATTAAATTCCAGTTGCTCGGATCGAACTGAGTTCTAAGCTTCAAAGCTCGATAGTGACTAGATTCTGGAACTATATTTATTTGATATTCATCCCAATCTTGTAAAATGAAAGCAGTTTTATTAGCAATAACTACCTCATGCAACCAAATTTGAAGTGCTTTTTCCAATAAAGGAGTATGGCGATAGTGTAGCTTGTGGAAGTTAAGCAACTCTTGTCGTTCTCTCGTTGGAATTTTTTTCGCTCCAATCGAATCAAAAGCATAGTTTTGACCTCCATCGATTTGCTCGGACTCTAGCCACACTAGCAACTGTATCGACGAAAGTAGGGATAATAGAGGATTGCTTAATAGTTTTGGATCGCATTTTGATAATGAGACAAGCACTCCAATCATCGCCACTGTATCGGCATAGTGAAAAACTAGTGATATGGACTGTTCTAACTGGGGGCGAGTAGGACGACTATACAGCCAACCTTCTAATGTCATTAGCAAACAAGCCAAAATGCTCGGACAAAAAGGATAATTTCGATGCCAATATAATGCGTGTCTCCCGCCTTTGAGAAACTTACGCTCGCTATCAATAATTATATTTATCCCATCAGTATCAGTCGCTAAAGATCCTTCTAATTGACCTTTTGACCATCGATGTTGATGCCAGTACTCAGTTACAACACGAGATAGAGTCGCTACTATATTAATCGCTATAGCTTCATTTTTTTCAAGAAGCGAGAGAAGGGGCATAAACTTGAAAGTGCAGACATCAATATCATAAGATCCAGATGTTCCCCAGTCTCTATTCCAACAATCGTCACCACTTCTCTCGTATCGATAACGAGGTTCTTCAATTGTCAAAGCTAGCAACAATTCAGCACCGAGATCTGGAAATAATTTAACTACACAGTCGAGATATAAACCATTTTGTTTGAGCATGAAGCTACGAAACTGACAATTTACTTCTGCTTGTGGGCCGCTTGGATGAGGAGCCGCCAACACTCCAATACCGGAAAGAACGATCAAGCGAGAAACTTCTGTCGGTTCTAGTTTGTTAGAAAGAACGATTTCTCGTCCTGCTAGTGCTCTCAGAAACCGACTCGAACGTTCTGGAATAATTTTTAGTGTAAGAATTATACATGCAAAGGTATTTAACTTAAATTCACCTGAATTATAATATTTTCGAGCGGATGGTTCTGGTTGAGGTATTAATCCTTTCTGTTTGAGTTCGATAAACTCATCTATATCGATATTTTGGGAGATTGGTGAAGCTTTGGGATTGGGATCTGGCAATAATATTTTTTGGGCTAAATCTAGGGTTAAGTTGGCAACTTCAGATCGAAGCGGAAAATTTTCGGCATATACATTCCAACTCAGCCATGCTTCTGCCGCTTTGAAAAATATGTCAGATTCTGCGATTAAAATCTCTGGAGCTTGAGATAAGAGCCAACGCCAAATAGGTTCCCATAAATCTACTTTTGGAATTCCCGTTGCTTTTGTTTCAATCGCAATACGTTCTGTGAAGGAAACTGACTGTAAAATCTCTGTATATAGAGGATCTAAATCTGTCGCGATCGCCAAAAGACGAACGATCGTACGCTCGATGATAAATGGCAAGCTTTGATGAGGACATCGATCGAGAAGGATATCTGGTTGCTTGCTCAGAATTGCACCATCTAACAACAAATCCAAGAGTTGCAGATGTTTACCCTCAAGTGCCTCACTTATTAGTTCTTCCCAAGTTTCGATTGTTGGTAAGTCTATCGCGAGTTGCAACATCAACCAGCGAATGGGTTGAACCCAAAAAGAATTTTTAAGCCATTCCACTAGATGTTGACATTCTATCTCTCGAATGTTTGCTCGCAGATAATAAAACCTCGCACAATCTCCCACAAAGCGATGGGTAACGGTAAGCCTCTCATCTGTAACTCGCAGACAGTCTCTTCGTACCAGCGTCCGTAAAGTTTCGGTTTTAATCGATCGATCGAAGCACAGTGGAAGATCGGGCGTAAATTTAGTTGCCAGTTCCTCAGCGATTTTAATCAATGCTTGACTAGAATCGCTCAAATCTCGTCCATCTCGAATACAATTGTGCCAGAACCAAGTTAATAAGTCCAAGTCATTTCTAAATACAGAGACATCAATCTGCTCTTGCCGATCGCTGCGAACTAGCCAATCGACTAACTTGAGATTGAGAGCAGGCCCGAATTCGCGGTGTCGAGCGATCAGACTAATGATATTAGTGGGCAGATCCTTAGACGACTGAAGCTCTTTAATTGGAAGCTGTGGTAACTCGACTTTGACACATAGAGAATTATTACCAAATCGAGCAGCAATCTTTTCATCAATCCGCTGTTTAGCATCTAGATGTGTTACTAGAATATACCGTATGTTAGTCGATTTGATATCGGTTAAAGTGTTTTGGAGAAGGCTTAAAACAGCCTCAAAGTGGAGATCGTCTGCATCACTCAAGTCATCAATAACAATTAATACTGGTTTTTGCAGGACACTAGCAACTAAAAGTTCATCAAGCCTTCTCAGCCCTCTATTTGCAGTTACATCGGATGATTCGGTAAAAGAAAAGATATCAGAGGCTTGTAAAAATAAGCAGTCAAAACTCTCTTTAAAATGCTGTTGGATACTAATTTTACAGAGGGCTGATTTCCCAGCACCAGATGGGCCGATTAGGAGTGAGATCTTATTGTCAACTATCGATGTTTGTAAATTTGACAGTTGTGCTACGGGTATAGTCACACGATCGCCCAAAGTTGCTCGAATGTTACCAAGTCGGTAACGAGATAGACTAAACAATCTGGCGATTGTCGCTTGAAATGCTTCTAAGCTGCGATCGTGAATGAGTTCTTGCCAGATCAAACGACTGATACTTTCAGAAGAAACCCCCGAACTGAGTTGGAGAAGATATCCCAACCAACGAGATATTGTTGTTTCTGAATTTTCTTCTAGTCCGAGAGTTCCTAACTGAGCAGCTAAATCTTCTCTAGGATTAGAGACAAGCTCGTAACTGACATGTTTCTTAGAGGGTGTTTGAAAAGGGGGTAGGGGGTAAAAAAAGCTTTCAGGGGATAAGCTGAAGATACTTAGTCACAGCACCCTGAAAGAGATATGAATAAAGCATACTCCAGTAACTTGACCCAATGGCAGTGGGAATTAATAGAACC
>JANPJH010000097.1:0-30325 GCA_031425415.1 Chamaesiphon sp. VAR_61_metabat_425
AATTGAATTAATACGATCTCATATTTGATTTTAGTTTCAGTTAGCATTGTAGTTGTTGTAGTTAGTTAATAAGTACTTTTAAATTAGCTGTTCTAGTTTTTATCGATCGAAACATACCCCATTTTGGTGCGTTCACCCTGCTTACGTCTTTTCTCTTTTTCATCATTAGCAATTTGATAGATTTCTTTATCCTCAGATAAAAGCTTAGATACTAGATCAGTTATCGGCTTTGCTAACTTAGCTTTATCTAAATCTGGAAATAAATCACCTCTGAACTTATCTTTAATACTCATTTATTTTAGATTTCCTCACTTATAGCAACTGACCTAAAACAATGCCAACATTGTATGTACAGGTATCTATTTTTTTAGCTAGGCTTGCTTGTGGTGCAATTCCCCAATATGGGATACCAGCCTTTTTACCGTTCACCTCTCTAATGATATTTTTCGAGACGGTTGGCAGTCCTAGACCGCCAATTAGTTCTTTGGTCTGTTCTTGAGTAACCAGAGAGGATATGTGAGTCTGCTTTGCATAGTCGGATTGGTTAAATTGATGGATTGCGATCTCTGTGACTAGTGCTAGTAAGTTAGGGTAGCGATGAGTATTGTTGCCATTTTTAATCTCAATCGCCCCACTCTCTTGTAAGCCAATTCCTAAATTAATCTGGTCTAATATTTCTAGCATCAGTTGAGGTAAATCATGGATAGCAACAGTTCCACCAGATTTAATATATTTGCGGTCGAAGTAATTTGTTAATCTTCTGACAACCATCCCATCAGAAGCGAAGCTATTACCGTCATATTTTTTATTGTCTAACTTTTCTTTTTCCTTTAAGAGTCTTCTAGTTTTGCCTTTTTCATTTTGCTTATTGATTTCACCATTAGCATCTAATCGAATTCCTAATACTTCAGCTATCCTATTTGTTAGATACCCTAGATTAGTCACCCTTGGAGAATTAGGGTTTAGCTCATTGCGTGAATATTTACTAGCTGCCAAAGCCGTAGAAATATCAATTAATTGTGGTGAGTTCAAGTTAAATACTCCTATCTGATTATCAGTTAACATCGGGTGATATTCGTTATCCGCTGTTGGTGCAAAATTGTTATTTCCGATTGGTGCATTACTCCAAGGGTTGCTACTTGCTGTGAGTATTTTGCTATAAACTGTTTGAGCAATTCGTTTAGTCGATCGCAGTGTGATTAGGCTATTCCAATCGCTTGGGGTAGCGTCGCTCTCATCTAAATCGCTTGCACTCCACAGCGCGATCCATGCAGTAAACAAACTAGCTATAGCTGTTGAATCATGCGCCATTACCGATATAGGGTAGTAATTTCCTGATGGAATAACCCCACTTAAGATCGCGCCCATCACCGATGAATTACTGCAATGCAAAGTACCTAATACTAAATAGGATAAATCTAGCGTTACCTGCTTACCTACCGTTAAATCTAGCTCAAAACTTACCCAGTTAATAGTTTTAAGTCTCGTGATATTTTTCGCTTTCGGATACCGCGTATCTGTTACCCCGTAGCTAGTAGCACCTTCACTTAAATCACTTTGGTAATAACCAATTTTACACTTCCCTGTAATCGGCGACGTAAACGTGATTGATTCAGCAATATCTCTAGTATCTAGTGGTTTATAACCTGTGAGTAGGTGTGAATAATTAGGATAATCTTTTGCTGTTTTGGTGATAGTAATTACCTCAACATGAAACCATTTAAAGTAAGTACGACTCATCCTAGAACTAGCACCACTAGGGAAGATTGGGCTTAAGCTTATTCCCCCTACTTGTCTAGCATTTGTAAAAGTTTGAATCGGAGATATGTAGTTTTGATAATTTCCAAACGTCCAATCTACAGTGAACCCAGCGGGATTAGTAAAATCCTGATTATAGAAAACCCATCTACTAAAACTTTTCTCAATCCAATAATCTCTATCATTTTTAGCTGATGTGATTTCAGCAGGTTGGATGTAATAAGAAGTTATTCTGGCTTTAGTTGCAGTGTCCTCTATTAGTCCCTGAGTGATGTAATAAGCACTTGCGTAAGCTCTAAAATTAACTGGAATGACTTCAGGTGCGAATGATTGAAAAGCTACAAATCCTCGCATTTGCTGATAACTATCCTTAATCTCAATCGTAGGATTAGGCAACCGTTTAATCGGCAAGTCTGTATTCATACTAGGGTTGATAAATCGTCTCAACCAATACCTTTCGGTTGGATCGTCGTTATCAGGAGATATGCCAGGATATTGGGTATTGTACAAACCATCCAATGAATCGCTCGATCCTAGCCCGTCTAGTGCAGTTGCATAGTTATAATCAATTATTTCATCTTCAATCCTCACATCAATTGAAGCTAAAGTGTAAATCCCATGCGGGTTAAATTGTGTATAATTACGCGGTACATCAGTGGTATAGCTAATTATCGGAGTGTAGATAATTCCAAATTCATACCCACCATATCCCAGGCTGAAATAACTACGGTACACCCGATAACTTGCTTCACCTATTCTCTCAACCTTTAAATTTGCTGAACTAGTACCTGCTTGGATAGTTGCTAATTCAGTTGCAAAATACGGCTGTAATGTACTTGGTTGCGAACTCCATTGTGATTTAGGTGGAGTAATTAATGGTAGTGATATCGCCTTTAGTTGGTCGCCTGTAAGCTCTGTAGATACTAGATTATTCGTATCTACAACGTTAAAAGCTCCAATCGTATTAAGTGTATTAGACACTGAATTAGCGAATCGAGTTCTTTTATAACCTTTAATTACTTGCTTTAAATCTTCCATTAATTTCAAATAAAATATCAGATATATAGTCTTTTAAATTAATAGACGGCTGCTTAGTTGTTCGTATGCCATTAGTTAGAAAACTTGTTATTATTCCACTAGTTACTTAACTTGTTATTATGTCAATAGTTATTTAACTTATTTGCATACCAATAGTAAGTTAAATTGCCCTTATGCTAATAGTTATTTAACTTCTTGTGAATCCTGATAAATAGCCAATAGAACCTAGAAAAACTAAATAAAAGTCAGTTTTTAGTCTCAATTATGTATCAGTCAAGAATTCTAACTGTAAATAGATATACTAATTATTAAACAGCCTCTTTGTCTAAATTAATTACTAAGCGGGATAGCCAGCAAACGATCTGACGTTGAAAGGTGATACCTGAGTAACTACATTATTAAATGCTGAGGATGTTGGGTCTTTCAATATGTGACCTGTGAGAACAATATTAGGAAGTAAGTTATAGGTTTTGTTCGAGTCATTAAAGTAGGATGCGACACGACCATTTATTTGTTGTTGGATCACAAAACCGTCTGGATTAAAATTGTCACCGTAGTCAGAGATAGTCACTGGGTTCTCTGCCCAATCATCAGAGGTAAGCACAAACTGCTCATAAATGTACTGCTCGATTGTTGTAGCCGTGCTGTTATCGTCAATTGGGTTACTAGTGGAGGGGATAGTCCAAAGTGGTGTCTCTACTGCATCAACTGTTAATTCACGGATCGACTTAAGCATTGACACACCACGATTAACTTGGGAAACGTCAACAGGGAGGATTAGGAAAAACTTGTAAGCTTTTCTGAACTCTTCAATATATCCAATATCGTTAACCAAGCCAGGTGCTAGTAGCTTTAGTGCGGCTGAGATTCCGGCATTTGCTGTACTGGCGGGAATTCCTGCGGCTACGTTAGCCGCTACGGCTGGAGATACTGGTAAAGCACCAAATAATTGAGTTAGTCCCCAATAGAGTCTTTGAGCTGGACTTTGAAGTTTTAGAGCTGCTCTTACTGTTGAAAATGGTAGTTTCATTATTTTTCTTAGTTGCTGGTTAGTTAGATAAACAGCTTGATGGCTTTATAGATTTCAAGCTGAAATGTCAAATCACTCTCTAACCAGTTATCCCTAGCCTGAATGTAAATTTTATAAGCTGAGTTTCGTTACATTTTTAGGCTGATATTTTGGTCTATTCTTGTCTGTTTTTTTGTGATACAAGGGTTACAAATTTTTTTTAGGTTCCTATAGGTTCCTAAAATGATTTGTCTTTGTAATTGTTGCTCTGACTGGGTTCTGTGGGTTTAATGGAATCAACACAGTAAACGAGTAAACGGGAATTTAAGATTATGGCTTTGTCAGACTTTGTAAGTGGTGGTTCTACCATCAAAGCAGAAAAATTAGTAGATGCTCTCTATCGCTCTATCGTTAAGTTGAGCGAATTGGAAACTAAGGCGAATCGGGATAATCCTGGTCAACAAACGGCATTTGTCAGTTACCAAATTACTGGAGACGCGGCTAAGACTTTCACCGCTACGCTATCGCTACCAGCGCGGATGATTAAGGATTCAGTTACCAACGCGATTAGTTTAGCCGCTCGTAACTTTATCGTTGATTACTTGACCTGGGAGCCTGGAACGGGTGAGTTAATCAACACTGCTAGTTTGCCTGATGCGATCGTTCATCTCTGTAATTTAATTACTTACTTGGAACGTCAGATCGATCCTAATATCGTCATCCAAACACCTAACCAAGTACAAATTACCCCTAACCAAGAGGCGGGTACTTTTGACATTGCGATTACTATGCCTACTGAAGTGGCTGAAGATGACACTACAGGCGCGGTTACTTTCTCGATGTTTAACTATCTCTATGTTCTAGAGACTCAAACTGTCTAGGATTAATTTCCTAGCGGTTAATTGCTGGTCTATTCCAATTTATAAGAGTTGGGTATAGATACCATGCCAGGTAATGGGCAGTAGTTTTTAATTGCTGCCTCTAATCTCTAATTTGTAATTTAAGGAATAGTAAAAAATGGGTAAGGGTGGAGCTTACGGCGGGTTTGTAATGTGTCATTTAAAAAAGGGCACCTCGAAAAGATACAACCCAGATGGAACTGAGATGAAGGTGCCAAAGGGTTCGGCTTTTGTAAAATCTCCAATGGTTTATATCAAAACCTCAGTTGCTAAATATTTCGGATTTGAAAAAGTGCTTCCTGATGATGCACTTAAAATGAGAACTAAAGAGATAAAAACGAAAATCAATGGTAAAGAACAGACTGTTCAACGAATGGTTTCGATGGGTTCTACCGGAGCTAGTAGATCGGTAACTGTCAAATTTAAAAAGCTGACTAAAATCGGTGGTAAAGACCTTGCCTCGGTCAAGGTCGCGATGCCTAGCTCTCATACTTTCGCCAATATGGTACAGGAGATAATGACTAAAACAGATATTGTTAGCAACATTGCGGCGATCGTATCTCCTGATGGTAAAACAATGACGTTTGGCACAGCTTATAATGCAAAACGTTCAGCAGGGGCAGCAGCAGAGGCGGCGGCATCAGCTAAATAATCATGCTTAATCTCAGCCTACTAGACCCTCAAAATTATGCACATGTTGGTAGTTACATCGTCCCCATTGGCAAAGATTTAATCCTACCCCCACGGGTAGAGTTATCAGACACAATGATGATTCGCTGGACTATCAAGCATTTAGCAAAAGACGTAGACTTTCTACAATTGGATAGTGGGCTGTTGATTAGTGAGATTGAAATTATGGGATATGGGATTATCGAATCGGCAACGTTTGATATTCCCCCTAGTAATTTGAAAAACAAACGGGTACAACTGGTTAATTTAGATTTACAAGTACCTCAAAGATTAATGTTTCGCTCTCCCTCTGTAGGTGTTCTAAATTCAGTTTTAGAATTTTATGCTTATACGGGTGAAGATGAACAAGTTTATAACACTTACCATACCGACTATATGCCTAGCAACAATCCAGCTAGTATCAGCACCAGCGATTTAACCGCTGCATTTACTCAAGCTTTAACTAATACTGCTGCTAGTCAAGCAGCCGCAACAGCTACAGCAATCAATAACTCGAATAAAGCAGGCGTTGTTACAGCAACTACCGTCAACGTCTTACCCTGGTCGGGGAATGCGGCAAACCATGCAATTCTTGCGGCTAGTGCTACGAGGATTCAAACACACCTAAGCCATACAGGCAAGAATGGGACGGCTACAAGCAATAGCAGAGTCTATTTAGCTGTGGGAACTTCTACCAATAAAGATATTAACAAGTTTGATTATTATCTAGATTCCCTTGGAGATTTTACTAGTAGCAGTGAAGAAGATAACTTGCCTATTTTTGCTTGGGTAGAGGCTGGCAAGTCTCAAGTTACTCTAGCTATTAATGAGTTGCTACCCGCTGTAGTTGTCCCATAAATAGATTTAATTTCAATCTCAAAATATCTCAAAAATCTAATGAATTTACAGGACAAATATTTATGGTCTTTGCTGTTCTCGGTTGTGGCTGGTGTGTTCTTGCTGGGGTACTTCGATCCCACTCTACGCCCCGAAGTTTTAGATTTTGCCAAGGTTGCCCTCGGCGGCATTTTAGGGTTGCTGACCGCTAAGGCTGGTGTAGATCGAGGTTTTTGATTTTGGTTAGGGAATATTTAAGTAGTATCTCTGAAGGAATCGATTATGACATCTACAGCCATTGCGGGTATCGGGTGGAAACAGCTACAAGGACGGAAGAATTTTTATAAGCTGCACCCCGCGATGTTGTCACCAGAGGGTTTGGTAAAGGATTTAGATATTCGCCCTGTGCCTTTTAGCGATAGTCATCCGAAGGGGAAATACTCGGTGTTATTCGATCGAGAATATGCGATCCGAAAAATGGCTTATGAGATCGAGGATTGCTCTGAGGTTCCCTTTCTAGACTTGGTGGAATTGTTGGCTGAGGCGTACACGATCGTTAATCCAGACGCGCCGATTGTGGGGGTTATGTCGGAAATTAAGGGCGCGGTGTCTGAGGTTCCATACTTCGATCCGTTGGCTCTGTCTGGGAGTTGGTGAAAATAATAGTTGAGTGAGTAGAGATGGTTAAGTTAGCGGGAATTACGAAGGATGTGAAGTTGTCCGATCCGATCTATGTGGGATCTAACTTCAACTGGGGGGAGGCTACGAAAAATGGATCGCGCTTGCCTGTGCAAAGTACGATCGATGGGGTGATTGTCCCTGCTGCTCAGATCACGGCGAACATTGTGAAGATTGCGCGGGAACTGGATAAGGTTAGGGCAGATTTCGGGAATCGTCCGATTACTGTTACCAGTTGGTACCGCGATCCGGTGAGTAATAAGGCGGTGGGTGGTGTACGAAATTCCCAACATTTATGGGGATGGGCGGCTGATATCCAAATTGATGGCTATGCCCCTCACGAGGTCGCGGCGAAATTACAAGATACCTGGGCGGGTGGTTTGGGAGATAGTGACAGTTTCACCCACTTGGATCTACGTCACTTGCTCGGTCGAGCTGCTGCTCGGTGGGATTACGGAAACGCCTAATTTCATATCCCTTTTAAATTGTCGATCGAATAGGGTTTAAGTCTCAGTCTGCTTAGATTTTTAGTTTTGATAGTTTAAGTGATGAATAGGTAGGGAAACCTGCCTATTTTTTTGGAGTGTGACGGCGTGACGATTGTGACGGCTGTGACGACGATTTTTGAAAAATAAATAATTTAGATGGTGTGACGACGTGACGACTGTGACGACTGTGATGACGATTTTTGAAAAAATAATTAATTGAGACGGTGTGACGACGTGACGACTGTGACGACTGTGGTGACGATTTTTGAAAAAATAAATAATTGAGGTGATGTGACGACGTGACGACTGTGACGACTGTGATGACGATTTTTAGAAAAAAAGATTTTTTGAGTTAAGCGAATAAGGGGACTCACTTCTACTAAACTAAGAGATAAGACAGTATTTGTTACAAAAGTTCTGTTAAAAGCCTGAAAGTCATACTGTGATTAAGCCGACGATGGGATTTGAACCCACGACCAATTGATTACGAATCAATGAGAGATTGTTTGTTAGCAAAGGTTTGAGGATGTAAATTTTATTCCTACCCCAGCTTTACCCCCAAAATTCTTTCGATTGCCAAAACAGGTACGCTATTCCCGATCGCTTTAACGTTTACCTGTTCCCGATCGCTCCACCGATACCAATCGGGGAAAGTTTGCAGCCGTGCCAGCGCAGGGGTAGAAACTCGATAGCAAATGGAATTATCCAGTATTCTACCTTTGGCGAGACTGGCAAGCACGGTAACAGATGGCTCGTTTTGCTCACGAGGTAGTGACTGCCCACCACCTGCTACCAGAATCCGATTAACCGTATGTCCTGCCGTCAGGGTGAAGCTCCGAGCTTCACCATCCCTCTCTGTTGCATCCTGTCCGCTTACTAATATATTCGCCTGTGCAAAATTAGGTCGCAATTTCCCCCACATCGCACGAAGCGTAAAACTTGGACGTTCAGCACCTCTAATCTGCATTTCGCTCCGCGCACCAGATCTTTCGATTAATGCCAATTCAGGAACCACTCTAGATTCCATTCGTTGCTTCTGCCAATTTGCCAATTCGCATCGAGGAAGTGTGGGAATTAGATCGGAAATAGCCTCGTACCAACCCACCCATTTTTGCTGCTGGCAGAATATGGTGTTGGCTGGATTTTTGGCATGGGTCGTGACGACAATCGGGATTGGTGCGATCCTCGATGCGCGGACAATCAAACGTTCCCTGGTTTGAGGCACTCCAAAGTCTGCAAAATTGAACACTTGAGCATCCCAGCAATATCCAAGAATGGTTAATCGATCAATGATAGTGGCGTAACTTTCGGACTGGCGATAACCCCTGACGTTTTCAATTAGGATTTCTTCAGGGTAGAGGGTAGTGATAAATTCGCAGATCTTGTCAGCTAAGGCGCGATCGTTATCAGTCTCAATTCGCCCAACTTTAGCCGCAGAAAAGCTGGGGCATGGGGGACTAATCAGGAGCAGGTTTGGTGAATCTAGCGAGCGCGGATCGATATCGAAGATATTCTCGACAATGATATTCGGGCTGATATTTCGGCGATAGAGATCGGCGATTTCGGGATCGTACTCTATCGCCCAAATTGGAGTTCCATCAGTGGCGGCGATCGCTCCCAAAGTTTTGCCGCCGCAACCTGCAAAGAGAGTAGCGATTTTAACAGTCAAGACCACGCTACTCCGATCGATCTAGCAGTGCATCCACGATCCTGTAATCGATCCCATGTACCAGTCGGCAGTCGTCCACATTCCTCCAACAGTTGAGATGCTGTGGTCACTGGTATCCGGTATTTATTGCAGAGATCTCCCAAATTCTGTGGCGTGAATTTACCGGATACTTGCTTTGAGATGTCAAAATCTTCGAGCATTTGAGGTAGTGTATTTTGTCGAAAAGTGGCGATCGCCAACATGTACTCGACCCCTCTAAGATTGTAAAAACGGTGCTGCATTTTATTCATCTTTTCTGCATTTAGAAATCATGTCGTCGATCGCTTCTCTGATAGTCACCCATTCAACAGGATCGAAGCCAATAGATTTAGCCAGGTCTGTGTGACCACCTTCTTGGGTAACTTTTACAAATTCACCGGCCGCTTCATCTACTATTTCAATCTGAGTCGCTTGTTCGCTCCAAATCGGCTCTCCTTTTGGGCTAACGACTATTTTGGTTATTCTCGTCTCGTAATTACTCATAAATTTATCCCTTGATCGTCTAACACTTCCCAAAAAACCTCGCGCATAACATCCAACGTTGTAAAGTTCTGATGTCCTAAATATGCTCTCCAAATACCATAATTACTGCCAACTATCTCCCAGCCATTTTTGATTCTGAGATAATAATTCGGTATTTGACTCCTTTCATATTGCTCCATTGCTTCCCACCATTTTTGACTACAGTGCGATTCCCAGCACATTTGACAGAGTTTTTCCTCGCCAAAGTCCCAGAGATCTACGCCATCATTGTCGTCATTACATTTCGTGCAGTTATTCACGCTCATTTTTGCAGTTCTCCTTCTAGATAATATTCGGTATCCTCTGGGCTGATAAAAGCTTTCCGCCCAGATGGTTCAAACCCCGATTTTGATTTCAATTGCACCAATCCACGATCGAGCGAGTATCGATGTGGAGAGTTAGAAAATGTTGCGTATTTAGTCCCAATTTTGGCAACGATTAGCTCTTCGGTTTGTGATTGTCCGTTGATATAGAGTCGCTGACCGATGTGTATTTCTCTCATGTTGAAATTTCTAATTTGCCATCAATAAATCTTTTGATGGCGTAGTCGAAGTATGGCGGATCGCCTGGTAAGGCAGAGCTATTCCAATAATCCAAGAACTTAACTCGATCCTGGCTTGGTAGGCTGTATAAAATAGCCCTAGATTTGCGCCATGCTTGAGCTTGACAATTACGTGCTTTCTGACACCATTCATGCCAATCATCAATTTGAAGATTTACTTTTTCTTCAGCAGTAGGCTGTTGTTCGGCAATCCAATCGACCAACAATGGGTACTTTTCTCGCTCTTTCTTGAGTCTTCGTTCGGCACTTCTGAGTTTGCTGCTAGTAGCATCTTTTCGCTCTTTCTTAAATGCTAATCGTTTAAATCTCATCATTTCACCCGATAAATGTATCGAACTCTTCCACCACTCAGACCATCTGCAACTCGTTCAATCTTGCCTGCTGACTGCATCATTACTAGCCGCCTGGTAGTCCAAGTCACAGATTTGCCAAGAGACTCGGCAAAATTGGCAATTACTCGTTTCTGGCTCCATTGATGAGTAGCCACTGCTTTCAAGAATTCAGTTTGTTCGATTTGAGTGAGTGGGTATTGCTTCCGCACCCTGGCATTGTGAGATTTTTCGGTTGCAAGTCTTAGCCCTTGTTTACTAGCGAGAGCCATTAATCTAGTGCGATATTTTTGGCTGAGTTGTTTTGGCATTAAAAAATTCCCATAACTAATTTGTTTACTTTGTCAATTTCTAAGGATAAAGATTTGAATGTCTCTTCAATCTGCTCTACAACTGCCATCACTTCAGCCTTTTTACACTCAGGAAACCTGCTACACATTGCTATAGCGGTACTGGTTTTAATTTCTCGTTTGTTGAGTAATCTGATTAACGATGCTGTCCTGACACTAAAATCCCAATCGATTGGATATTCTCGATCGTTCCCGCGTTCTTCAACACCAACACTGATAGTTACTCTAGCTGGCGGCAATGCTTTAGGATCTGGAGGAACCGAGAGCAGTTTTAGGAATCGCTCTTTCAATGCCAGTGTTTCTTTGTCGTTAGCGCAAGCTATTTTTTTTAGTCCCCCGATCGATTTCATGGTAATCTCGGCAATGCCAGAAATCTCGGCTGATGATTTATTACCAGATGCGACTGCTACAATTTCATCCCAGTCTCGATCAACTGTTTGTCCCGTGGCAACTTCCCTAACTCTTTCTGGAGTTGGGAAGAACTTGTCATCTAAAAGTTTCTGAATTGCTACTAGAAAAGAATTAGCATCAAGCATTTCAAATGCTGCATAATAAATATCGCTCATAGCTGACGATAATTTTGCATTTTTGATGTCTGCTAGTCCGTTAATTAATTCATCAAAATAATCGCGATCTAGACTAGACATCGGATTGATTAAGTAAGTGTGGATAATAAGTTTCGATATATTCTTTGGACGGGCAGTCAGGATGATTCCAATCACCCCGATCGATAAATTTTCGGTAAATCAATCCTTTGGTAGCTACCCGTGCTGGCGATAGATAGACATCAGGATTGCGCCAATCAGGAACCCCTTGCTTGGCATCGCGCACCATTTTGGTTGCTATAGCAGTCTTCTGTTCCTGTGGTCGATCTCGCCATGCTTGGGCTTGCTCTGAGATTCGATTGGGATGATTGGGATTGATCAAGAAATTGATATTCCCCGAATCAAATTTGTCAGAGTTGTAAAATTTATTAGCCTTGAGAGCAAGACAAGCTTCACCCCACTCTTGCTCTAAGGTGGCAATCGCACTTTCCATCCCCACCGCATCTTCTCGATAGCGGCGCAGGACTGTTTGCACGTTGCGCTTGATGTGACTGCCTGTACTCGTGCATTTACCCCAATGGTCGGGTTTGAGTTGGTTATATCGATCGACCAGTCGAACGACTAGATTGGCTAGTTCTACTTCTCCAAAAACCTCTTTCCTATTGCGGTCAAAATGGGCTGTAATCGATGGAAAATCTAATGCTGATGTCTGGTGAGGTAATTCGACTTGGGGCGGTTCTGGCGGCGCGGAAAAGTCCCCATCTCCAGAAATAGAACGCTCTACAGGTAAGTCTGAGCCAGGATTGCTTAGTACTAGAGATTCTTGAGTGCTTTCCGGATCTGGATCTCCATTGAAAACAGGTTCCTCCACTCTCTCTTCCAAATTTTGAGAGGGTAGGGAGAGTAGTTCTTGGTTATTTAAGTTTTTGCTAAGTTGAGTATTTATTATGTGTTGGCTTTTTCCGTGTACGGAAAAACCGTGTACGGAAAAACCGTGTACGGTAGAACCCGCATTTTGGCTGGATTTCAGATGCTCGACACCTGCTTCGATGATGCGATAGCCCCAACCGCTAAACCGCCCGATCGCCGTGCGGATTTGCTCGTAAACTAGGTACCCACAATCGGCTAGTTGCGATAAATATTTCCGAACTGTATCTACTCCCAGACCCGTCTCTTTGGCGATTGCCTTGGGTATTACCTGCCAGTTGTCGGGCTTCCTAAGTAACTTAACTAAGATACCTAGTGCTGCTGGATGCAGCCGTCCATCATCGATCGCTATGTTGCTTAAAACACTAAAGTTGCTGTGACGGTCAGCCCGAATAATTCCTCCGTTACTACTCATCTTTTCCCTCCTACTGCTAACGACTTAATTAACTCTGCCCTTGCCCACATTTCTTCTTTCTTTAACTCGGCTTCATCCTGGCAAGCTTGCCATCTCAGTACGAGTAATTCGCAATACTTGATTCGCAACTGGTTACTGTTGCCAAATCTCCGATATAGGTAATCTGGTAATGTGTCATTTTGTCGCCAATTTCTAACAGAATCAAGTGTCATTCCGAGCAAGTCGGCAATCTCTTGTTCACTGCTATTGAATATCAATCTAGTCATAGTTGTCGTCATCCTGGCTATACCAACAATCATCACAACTGCAAGCAAACGGATGATTTCCTGTCAATTTATCTGCTTCCATAGCTTGTAACAAGCAATATTCAAAATAGTCATCAGACAAATTTATTTCACCTTCGATCTCGTCTATATTTTGCACAGTCATAGTTCAAACTCAATAATTTCAGATTTAGTGTCAGGATCTTCTTCTATTGCCTCTACAGTGGCATTTGGAAACCATTCCAAAACTTCTCGTTTATAATCTTCGAGATTTTCATACATCACTTCTGGTATCTGGGTAATAAAATCTACATTGTTACCTTCAAATTCATACTTGATTCGCACTTTCATTAATAATTAAGCCCCGCATTCATAAGATCGATTTCAGATAGTGCCTTGGAATTTGCCAGTTGCCAGTCTACTAACCCCCAGCTATCGAATGGTTTGTTGCAGATTGATTTAGCCCAGGCTGCTTTTTTTGCAGCATCCCAACCCAAGATTTCCATACAATCCCGAACGCCTTCCCGTGCTTTGTCAATCGCTGGATCGACTCTCTTAGCTGCCGCTTTAGATGCTGAATTAACGCTGGCAGTGTTGCCATCATCGTCATCATCTGCCGCGATTGCGAGGATGGCGCATAAGCTAAAACGGCGATAATATGTCATTGCTGCCCCAAGTTTCTGAGGATCGGATTGAGGGGGAATAATTAGCTCAGACTCGATTGATTCACCCGATTCTGCATGGATTAATCGAGTGATTAGAATCGTTGCTCCATCCCTGATCGTTGTCGGCTGGACTAATAAAATCCCTGCATTGCAAAGCGGTTCTGTTACCGCTTCTAATATGCTGTCTAGGCTGGCGTATCTATTTTTAAAATGAGAGTTGATAAGATTTTTCTTAATAGGTTTGAAGTTCTTCTTGGCTTCTATCAAAGCTTTTGTGATATTTTTCATAATCGTGTTTGTGCTATTAATTCCCATCTATACCCCTTACAGGGCTTGTCGCTTTGGACTGCGCGAGTTAATGTGACTTTGTGTACCCCAATCGCTCTGGCGGCATCAGCAATCGTGTTAAAAGTGTTTCCGTTATCGACACACCTAACAGGGCGACGAAATGGTGACTTTTTGGGAATATCAGCGACTAACTTGTCGGGCAAGAAATAGCTCAGTCTAAATGGCTCGATCGAGTGCAAATAATCTCGGTTGCTGAATGCCCAAGTTTTGAAATCTTCGATCAAAATCGATACTTCCCGATTGCGGTACCTCTGGGTGTAGGGTAATCCAACACCTAGCCAGCTTGTTACTCGTGCAGTTGGGATATCCAGCATTTTGGCTAATTGCACCTTAGATAGCCTGTCTTCTTGGAGTTCGCGATCTCGTCCAAGTAGGTAAGCTTTGCGCCGAATTGCATTGGCAGATCTTACGGGCATGTTTAATTTCTTTTGCCATTTCTGCATCGCGATTGCCATCTCTGATGCTGAGTATTGGTAGAGGATTGTCTTGAGATAATCGGTTTCTTTTTTGCCCCAACGAGGGCTGAAATATCCTGCCATAATCTCAAACCAGCGCAACAACTTGACATTCGATCGCGTCACGAACGGTTTCACGACTGATAAACTTGCGATGACGTTTAACTAGGTAGGTCTGACCCTTGGGTGTGATTAATGCAACTGGGTAGGTCTTGCCATTACCAGAGATGATTTGTGTGACCACAAAATATCCAGCGTTGAGAAATTGCTGATAAGGGAGAGTGCTGGTCTGTTGAATAATCCCATCGGTGCGGAGTTCGTCGAAATATCTGTTCTGACCCATGCCGATCGACTTGGCAAAGTCACCGATTCGGATGTTATTAGGAGCCTTGGCAAGGCGATCGCCAAGGGTGGTGGCTGGTTCATCTGCTTCGATTTGGGCAACTAGGGCGGCAGCGCGTCGATCGGATTCTATCTTTGCCTCTTCTGAAGCAATTACCATTCGAGCTAGGTCGATCTTGCTAAGTTCTGGTTGCTGATAACTGCCAGTTTTGCGAATGGAAGGTAGTATCTCGTTGTGAACCCAGCGATTGAGCTTTTTACCTGCTGCGGTGCGAGATCGGGATATTAAAAATGTTGCACCTGCCTCAAAGACAAATAGAGCGTCCTGTATTCCTGTAGTAGTTTTAAGGGGCAAGTTAATTACATACCCCTCGCCAAGAATGTCTAAAATGGATAATTTCGCATCGCCAATAGTGGTTTTGCTTTTGATCGCTGCCAATAGATCGGCTAAACAGAACACTGGCTGACCATCAAGTTGGCCAGCACGGATAGACTGTTG
This sequence comes from Chamaesiphon sp. VAR_61_metabat_425, assembly GCA_031425415.1. GTDB lineage: Bacteria > Cyanobacteriota > Cyanobacteriia > Cyanobacteriales > Chamaesiphonaceae > Chamaesiphon. Next base: position 15,307 of record JANPJH010000097.1, read on the forward strand.
CTCAAATTGGAAAATAGTGAGAGTTGACATGGCTGATATCGTTAGTTTGTTTATTGTTTTGGCTCCGATGTGAGAGTCGGAGTTTTCCTCCCCAGACTCAGCAGGTCAGACGGTACCACCCTGTCTGTTTACAATTGACCTGCCTATGGGGAAAAGGTAGATACACCCCAACTGATAGTTGGGAGAGCCTTTTTGGGACGTGCCCAGGTCCAAATTAAAAATAATCTGGCAGTAGTTGTCTTTCGAGCAGAATCTTGGCAGCGGTGGTTTGAATCAGGTGTTCGTCGAGCAATTCAAGTGCTGCTTGCTCTGGTGTTGCATAATTTGTGTTGCCGCTGACATAGTAAATACCGTGTTCGCACCAGACATAGCCCATGATCGTGCAAGCGTTGTCCGTAGAGTCGTACCAGAGCTGATGGCTAACATCCCCAGAGGGAATCACTACATCGCCATAAGTTAAAGACAAGTCTTCGAGCGTATAATTTAGTCGGTCAAGGATTGACTCTGCCAACTGGCAGTCAATTTGGTTCTCGGTCTTGGTCTGTGTCTTAGTCAACATTCTTGGTTTGTGGATAAGGAATCGGTACATATTGCACCCTAGAGGCTGAAATATTTCTGATGGTGCCGTTGTCGAGTCTCAATTCAACTGTTACCTTGGTGCCTTCCTGGGTAGGCGGCATCTCCGTAGTCATGCCCAAGCATCGATCTCGGTCAGAGGTTCGACCCACGCCAGAATTCAAAACCAGCACTCGACGATGAGGCTGCCAATCAGACATTTTCATCGGGAGTCTCCTCAATCCGTTTGCGTGGTTTTTGGAGCTTGGATGGAGAGACCTTATCTAATTCCCTTGCCAAGGCTTGCAATGCAACTGCTGGTAGGCCAGTTTCTGCAAGCAGAAACTCCGCAGCTTCTGGGGTGAAGTGGTTATCAGTGGCTGTCAATTCGCGGGTCAACACCTCTAGGCTGAACTCGGTGTCGAGATCTCGACCGACCGAAGGTATGGGGACGCTCAACGTGAATTCTTGGGGTAATTCTGGTTCTGACTCTGGCTCTGGTTCTGGTTCGACATATTCACGTTCCAAAGATTCAGATCGCGCCCAGAGGACGATTGCGCCATACACCACGAATAGGAAGTAGGGGAGTAGAGTGGTTTCGAGGTCGGAGAAGTGGAGGTACATCATTAGGGATTACTGAATGGTGGTTAGTTCGAGAGAAAGTGGTTGCAGATGGCGAGTAGATCGGTCATTTTGTCATCGGCGGCAACTTGGTCGAGTTTATTCTTGAGTCCAGATTTCTTTACCCGCACGTAGACATCGTAGTGGTAGCGATATTTCAGCTCCAAATACATCCAGCGGTAGACATCTTGTTCGGTCTTGGGCTGGCTGGTAGTCTGGTTATGAACGTAGCTGCGAATTAGTCGGTTGATACACGCCCGTTCGGTCAATGGTTCGATTGGCTGTGGTATCGGATCGACTGATGCTCGTGGTAGTGCGGGTAATGGTGTGGGCTGGATTTCGAGTTTGGCAATTCGATCGGCTAGTTCCGTAAACAGCTTTCGATCGATTGGATTTTCAAGTTGGCGTTTCTGGTCTTGAAATGCCTTGACCAATCCGACTTTGCAGCAAATCACTTCTGAGGTATTGCGGCTCAAAGACATTACAAATGTCGATTGAGATTCATTTAGCCAAACAAAAGTCTCAGGACGACCGCCCAGATTGCTCTCAGAGGGTTTCGCCGTTTCAAAAAGCAAAACCCCAAAGTTCTCTTCGATAACAGCTTTTTGGCTTCGGATGGTTCCTAAAAAGCTTTTGTGCTTAATTCCTAGCTGCTCGGCAATAATCCGAGAGTCAACTACTAATTCACCAGCGATTTCGACAATAGTTATTTGTGACATAAGTCATTCATCAGGATTAAAGAGCAAGAATTCCAGCAGAAGCAGCGTTACCAGCGCGAGAATCGTTAGTTTCAGAAATAATTCCATGTGATTAGATAGCTAGGCTGAAAATATTAAGATGATCCGTCTCAATATCTAGAAATTCGAGGATTAAGCTATGTTGTTCGCACAATTCTGGATCTTGTTGCGATTCAACATCTTGGAGACAATCTCTGAGCTGCTCACACTTTTTTAATTGGTCAGCAATTGCAAACATGATTAATTTCTGAAACATTTGATTGGTTGAGTGAATTGGCTTAGTGACGTTGGACTACAGAGCGGGTTAGTTTGTGATTAGGGTCATGTTGTCAAGCTGGGTGACAACATCCCAGATTTCGACATCTTGGGCGACAATTCGCCGATTCATATCGGTGGCAATCCAGCCCTCTAAGGTTTGGTGGAGATGGCAGCCATGTTTGGCGGCTGCGATGTGATATTTGCTGAGATTGGGTCGGGTGGCGGCTGCCAGTAGGTCGAGGATTGCGTTCATGGTGGTTAGGGGTTAGGGGTTATTTGCCTTCGGATGCTAGATACTGCTGGACTAACTCCAAGAAGGCTTGGTATTTCTCGGCGGTGCCATCTAGTTGGGTGCGGCCGATTTCGATTGCTGTGTGGTAGTTCATAGGGGGTTTGTGGTGGTTGGGAGTGGAGTTTGGTGTGGGATTAAGCTGCTTGGGACAGGGGTTCCGATAGGTATTCGTCAAGCTCTTTTCTCTTCTTGATTAGCTCCTCAGATCTTTCTCGTCTGAGGTCTAGTCCTTTCATAAGAACTTCTTTCGGAATGCCGATTAATGCAGCGCGGCTTAGCACTTTACCCGATACCTCCGAATACCCCATCGTCCAGGCGGTTACGGTGTTCTCAGTTGTGCCAAAAAGCCGTGATAACTGTCTGCCGCTAGCTAAGCTAATGTGCTCAGAAGTAATTTTCATGTTTTTTAATCCTTGATTTTTGGTATTTCTCCCTGACTTCACTAATTTATCACTGTATATTGGGATATGTCAAGGCATATTGGGATTTAACTTTTCCGATCTTGCATGTTAACTTGGATATATACCTTTTTATTTGGATTGTTCTATGACATTCTCAAACGCCCTAAGACATACGATGTCTGAGTTCAGGCTGACAGGTACAGAGCTTTCAAAAAAATCTGGAGTCAGCAAGAATACAATCAGCGCGTTCAGACAGGGTAGTCAGTCTCTGACCGTTGAAAATCTTGAAAAACTGCTTGGAGCTATGCCGGATGAAGCTCGTAGATATTTTTTCTCAGAACTTGCGAACGCAAGGCAATCATCCGACATGGAGAACTTAGCCCAAGCTGTCTGATATGAATCAAAAACCAAATCTCAAAAGGCGACTATCCAACTGGATAGTCGCCTTTTTAAGTAACTTGATACTTTCATCCTGATTCTTGCCACCACAAATCGAATACATAAGCAGTAGTCACACCCCGAAACTGCCATGCATACCATCGCCTCACTGAAAAAAGAATACAAAACCCTCGCCGACGCCAAAGCCTTCCACGGTATCAAAGCTCGTAGCTGGGCTGCTCTCGCTGACAAGCTCAATAATCCAAAACCCGCCAAGCCCACTATCAAAGTACTCCAAGCACAAATCGCCGAACTCAAAGCCGAAAACGCTGCTCTCAAACAACTGCTAGCCACCGCTCAAAACACCGACTCCGACTACTTTGTTTCACCCACAGCCGAAATCGTTTACAGCATCGTCAAACTTGATGGCGAACAACGCCTCAAAGCCCTCGGTGTGAACGGCTCTCACTACAAAGATGCAGACAAGGCTAAAAAATGGCGCAATGATTTAGCTGCTAAGGTCCATCCCGACAAATGCGCGCACCCTGACGCAGACAAAGCGATGAATAAAGTTACAGCAATTTATCAAAACATGGTTGGTTAGTCATGTATGCCACCTGTGACCTTGCTATAGCCAAAATTGCAGCTAAAGATCTTAAAATTGAATTTCAAATTTCCAGCCTAAATTTAAACTCGCCAACCGCGCTTTCAATTTACAATGCTTGGATGGAAACTACTGTTATCGATAATAATGGGGCGATTTGGATATTGCCCAATCGCTTAGGTGAAATCATTAGAACCTCAAAGTCTAACGCTAAGTACATCGTCGATAAAATAGGTGACGAACACAAAAAGGAGAGTGCTATCGGTACATACCTGCGATACAGCGCAGTCAATAACCTATTGAACAAGATTATCGAAAATCCAACTACAGATACGAAGGAAAAATACGCAGCCTATTCGGAGTCGATCGGCATGGCAATTCGCGACTCCTCGGAGGCAAGGCTTTTACGTCTTCAAGCGTACGCAGAACTGCAAAGAGTTAGAAGAAGGCTTAAAAAGCAACGTCTAAAATGGCTATCATTGAGCCATGATGAACTCACGGGAAAGCCTTTGTTAACCTCAAGTCACTTTTCCCACATCAGAAGCTGTGCGGTCTACCCTCATCTCATTAGTTGTATTTGGAATGGTCTAGTAGTAAATACGGATGTTCATCAACTTATTACTCACCAAGGTGTCAACGATGAAAACGAATTATTCAGCCTGTGCCTACAGCAAAAATGGTCTACGGATTGGTATGGCAGTTATTTTTCAGAGTTAAATTAAAAGAGCGATCGATCCGAGTGTGGATCGATCGCTTTTTGCATCCGATAACCTGAGATTTTTTACAGATTCCGCACCCGTAACTTGAAAAAGATCGCCCGTGGTGGGTCGGTAGGCGCAATGGATTGAATTCCCGCTTCAGTGCTCAAAATAAACCCCGCCCCTGCCGGAACATTCCCCAACGTCGCCGTAGTTCCAGCAGTAGACTCAATAAACAGATAGTGCTGATAGCTCAGAGTCGTCGCTCCAGTATTCGCCACAGCCAAAATCTTCTGCGGCTTCTCGGCGACTCCTGACACATTCACCGCAGCCCCCAGATTATCGATTAACGCCCTAGCAGTCCAGGCTGGGTGAGACACTTCCTTATTAATCAATACCGATAGTGGATCGGCGGAAGTTAACGCCTGTTCGGTCAGCGTTAGAGCACCTGAACCAGCATCGGATAGATCGATCGCCGCGCCGCCTGGCGTAGCCGAGAGCGTCAGGGACGTAGTGCTAGTCACCGTTGCATAGTAATCAGTATTTGCCAGCAGCGGAGTCGGCAACACCCCACCCACCAACCGGATTCTAGATCCACTCACCAACCCGTGCGCACTAGCAGTTGTCAGCGTATTCGTACTGGCGTTGGCAGTGTAGCTTAGTCCAGTAGTCAGGTCACCCTTGAGTAATGTCATATATCCCCAAGTGCCAGTGCTGGGAAAAGCATCGTTACAGTTGGACAGGAGCGAGTCGATCGAGAATGTAGTAGTCGGCATAGTAATTAAGCTCTATAAATTGCAATATCGTCTAAGTTGCCCGTGAAGTTTCGCCCGGCAAAGTTAAGAACGTTGCCGACTACTAAAGGACGGGTAGTAGAGACAATCGTGTAAGCTCCAATATACACATCCTCAATTTTGCCATCGACCACTAACACCGTGCCAGCACTAGCCCCGATAATATATTTAATGATCCGCCAGTAGTGAGGCTGCCCATCGTTAACATTAGTGGTGGATGCTAGCATTGCCGCGCTACCAGAGTTAACGGCACCTACCCAAAAAGATAGCCGATTAACCGTTGACTTACCGCTAACCGATAGCGACCCAGACCCATCGTTGTTGAAAACACACCAGCTCTGAGAATCAAAAGCTCCGCTAGCTACTCCATTGGCGATTATGCTACTAGTGGCGTTGGGCGTAGTTCCTATCATCCATCCGGCAATCTCAAAACCCCCCGCACCAAAATCATAAGCGGCGATCGCCGGATAAGTAATATGCCCAGCCCCAGCAAATAACGCCGATGTGTCAAGCGATCGTTTGTTGGTCGTGTCGTAGGTGTGAGTCGTGCCAACTACCGTGCCGACCGCCCCCAGTTCATCATTAGGCGAGGAACCGCTAAATCGGGATAGAAAGCGGAGTGGGTAAGAGTGAGTGAGGTTGGAGCCATTGGCGATATCTTTGTAGATCTTAAAATTGTCAATATAACCAGTCAATCCAGAGTTACCATTAGCAACTTTAGTTTGCCCCACCCGAATGGAAGAACCGCTAAGATCGACTGATGCCGGAGCAGTGTTACTAGCAGCGACGATTTCGTTATTAAATAGCAGTAAATATTTAGTGTCGATTTTAATCAACGCTATATCATACCAAGTGTTAATCGTTGCTGCTCCAGCACGGACAGCTTGATTGGCACCTGCATTAACAATTGCTAGATTATTATCCACCGCATACCAGTTAATGGCACTGGTATTGCCCCCAGCCCCACAATCAAACAGATACTGCAAATTAGGAGTAGTATACTGACCGCCCCCACCAAAGGCATTTAGCCAAGCAGCAATTGAAATGGTGTAGTTTGTGCCAAAGTTACTGGATGGAACGGTTAAGTCTAGGTATTGTGACCCGTTTAGAGCAAGACTGTGTGAGCCAGACCGCTTTTGAGTTGTCGATACTGTTGGCGTTCCACCTAAAGTAATCGTGTTGCCCTTGAGATCGACGATCAAACCGTTATCAAAGCTTAGATCGACAATTTTGTTAACTTCGAGCGGGTCAGTGTCGTTGATCGCCAATGAGAATTTGTTATATCCTTGGCGGCGACTATTGCCAATTGTTTTGCGAACGTACTGAAAATAGCCTTGGAACATCCCAGCAAACGTTCCGGCAGTGTCCAGTATATCCCCAAGTACCATATTTCCAGCGTCAGTATAACTCGCAGCGTCCGCGCCTGAGTAAACAGGAATGTCGTCCATCAAGATAGTCTTGATTCCCTGGTATCGTCTAATTGACAGCACTTGCCATTGATTCAATTTAAGTCTAGTAAGTGCCAGTGCTGTTGTCCCAATAAAGTGAGCCACAGTACCTACTACTGAAGTATTGGCAATGTACAGAGCCTCTGGGTTATTATTCGCGTCTGATGTTCGCTGGTCAAAGAGTCCCTGATTAATGCCTGATGTAAATGCCGTTGGGTATAAGGCGATTTCCCAATTGTAATCTTGAGTCCCCGATAAGAAACTAGCGGTGTAAGCTACTGACAGCGAACTCGATCCATCTAGAATTAGCGATCCACTGCCGCCGATCGATTGAGCCGTACTAATTCTGGGCGTACCAGATCGAATACTAATCGTATTGCCCTTAGCATCGGTAAAGGTAGTGCTGTTATTAGCTCCGGTAAATTGGGCGAAAAACACTACGTTAGCCGTGTACGGGTCGATAAGGTCATCATCTATTATTGTGGCCGTCGCCGCTGGATTAGATCCTAAAATAGATACACCTATCTGCGGCACAATTGTTAAAATAACTGACTTATCTGGCTCTTGAATCGCGTCGGAGATTTGAGTTACTACAATCGCCGCCGATAAGGCATTAGCCGAAATTACCACACTAGCCGCAGTTGTAGTAAAACTAGCCGCCCCAGATGCTGTATAGTCTACGCCAAACACCGCCGTCCCGCTGACTGCTAAATTAACCGTCAGTGGGTTAACAACCTCACTGGTATTGTCTCGCGTAATTGTAAACGTAAACGGCATCAACTTCCCTCCAATTGTGAACTAGGGCTGACCGAAATGTTCAGCGTTTGAATTGCCGGTGTTCCCTCCAATTGTGAACTAGGGCTGACCGAAATGTTCAGCGTTTGGAGGATACCGATCGATACAATCGCCTCAGTCAACACACTTGAATCGACAGGTACCACTAGCATCAGCACAGCCTGAACAGCGGCTTCCGCTATCACGATTGGCTCGATCGGCAATCCTGGCGAACTCGCTACTAGCCACTCAGTTGTCCAATCAGCTATCACATCGATCTTAGTTCCAGTCCCTAAAATCAACTCCACAATCAGCTCAGTACCCGTATCCACAGCCGGAGCTGAGAGCAAGTCAACTTCCATCGTAATCGTCGCCATCAAGTCCAGCAGAATCTGATAGCTAGCAGTCCCCTCTCTGGATATTAACGCTCCTGTGAATCCAAACTTAGCCTCTCCATCAGAGATCGAAATCGCGCAACCGTCCATCAGGTAAACATTATTCCCCAATTGGCACCTAGACAGCAGCGGCCAGCCATTCGCCAACCATTCAGTCGGGATTGGCATGTCTACCAACACCTGATCGCGTCTACGTTGTTCGCGGATGGCAATTTTCTGGGCTAAAAATTCAGCCCTTGCCTGATCGGGCAAAAAGCCCAAATCCACTACCAAAGGACGTTGATAAACTGGAGTCCAATTGATCTGAGTCAGTGTACCAACGCCCTTCAAAACCTCTGTCTTGAGTGGGCGAGTGGGGGCGGGCTGTTGTGGCTCCAGGATAGGGCGAGGCTCATAAGTTTGGCTCTCTCCATTTGCATCGACCGCTGGCACTACTAACTGATCGGCTTCAACTGGTTCTGAAGTTAGTGTTTCAAAACTAGCGATCATCAAATCTGTCTCCGTCCCTGCATCTGGCAGCACTAGACCAATTGGCTTTAGTACCATTTTGCGAAGCTTCGACTCGCAAATGACTTCGGCGATTGTCAGCAACGTTTCGACTCCAAAGTCAGGGAAAATATACCCTAATGGCTGTCGTTTTACAGTTAAGGTTTGTAGCGGGGTTGTAAGATTCTTTGGCGGAGAATAGGGATTAATACCTGATTGCGCGGGATCTTGAAAGTCGGACAGGAATCCTGACAGCGCAGAGCCAAATTCAGGCAAGCTGGGATCGTCCCAATACTGATAAGTAATCGTTTTCTCTTCAAATAGCGTCGGGAGTGCTTCAAACCCAGATCCAGGGAAAATATCTCCAAGAGCGCGTAGTTCACTTGTTGTCTTCGTCTTGGGGCGAGGGGTACCAACATTATCAGGGCTATCATCATCAACCTGCCGCGCTCCAGTAACAATTACCTTATTCGCCGATTGATAGATTGCGGCCAGATCAGGTACTAGCTCTATCTGCTCCTGTGTGCGAGTAAAAATTAGATCGCCATCACCAGGTATGCTGGCGATCGACTCCGTACCGTCAACGGTCAACCAATGCCAACTCAATCCCGATAGCCGCACAGCATCAGCCCAAGGATCGCGAGTACTTAGCGGCACGTCTAAAACCCCACTGTCCCCATTCAAGGCAAGGCTAGGGGTGATCGTTGCACCGCTAAACGCCGCCGTAATCAGCCCAGTGATCGCCGCCTCAATTGAGCCTGAAACCAGGGTAGGAATTTCCACTCCTGGCCTGTCTCCCGACACAGCCACGGGGATCTGTGTGAGTCTCCCTTCCCCTATTTTGGTTTGAGTATTGTATCGATAATCCTCAATTCTCAACGCTGGCGACTGATACCCTTTGATATTCAGCCGTACCAACTGTTGATATGGCCTCCATCGGGCTGGTGTCCCAAACTCGCTAAAATCGGCATCAGTTAAGCCGTTCGTCCTAGCTTTGACGTTGTTACTTAGCTGAAATCGCCCACTCCACAACAACGCCTGTCCGATTTCGTGCATGGAAACCGAGAGTGAAATACTATCTAGGTACTCGGTCGCATCAAACCCGCCGATCAGGAATTGTAGTTGTGGAACGGTGTAATTGAGCATTTCAATATGGCTTTTGGGTGATATACCCAGGCAGTCCAATTGTACCAAGTTGCGACAGTGCTAGTACCTCGTCCGGCTGGGAATTGCTGAGATATTTTGTTTGAGCAATTCCCCCGTCGGGTGTGTTAATTTGCCTCAACCCAGTGCTCGCGCTTCTGAGGCCATATTTTGCCGGAGTGTTGGCAATGCCCGGTTTAATAGCACTCTGGATTTGTTTATATTGCTGCTGATATCTAATCTCACTAAACATGTCAACCCTATTCTATTTTGGTGAAAGTATTGTAGGAGCGAGTCGCTCGCGGCTGCCAACTGTAGCTGTTAGAGCTGGCAGGTTGAAAGATATACAACCAGCAAGTAGATCTTCCAAAAATAGTTTGGGGGGCTGGGACATCTCCCAAGCCTTCCTCGCCAGTGGTGTAAGATTGGCTATCGGTTAGTACCCCAGTAGATGCTAGAGGATACGAGGGTTGATAGGTTGGTGGGCAAGGTGTGCCATCTGGTGCGGTTGAAAGTCCAGTCAGGTATCTGTAGATTTCAAGATCTAAATCTGGCGACTGATCGGTGCTTGCCCAACTGGGGGCGGTGTCGCTGTTTGTTGGCTTAGTATAAACAATCGTGATAATTCGTTCGACAAACTCTCGATATAGGAAATCGTCTGCTTGTCTGCGCACGTTTCGAGCCAGCTCGTCGCCCAAGTACATTACTGGAGGCAATAAGACGGTAGGTTCGCCGCCGTTTAGTGTGGCGTAATGGTATGGATACCATTCGTCTACGGCAGTCTGATAAAACAGTTCGCGCATAATATCTTTAACGACATATTGCTTATGAATGTAATATGTTTTTTTAATTTCGGCTGTAACAGTGTTCTCGCTTCCAATCCTATAATCTCTAGTCTTAGTTAACTTGGTAATAATCGTTAAGACTACCCCTGTCAAGTTTTTGGTGGGGGTGATAAGAATATCCGAATATAGTGATCCGGCTGGAATAAGCCCTGAGCCAGTGATAGTATAGTTGTCTTCGGTTGCCGTACCTGACAATTCAAAGCGCACCGATAAATCTTTGCGACTAGGGCGAAGTATGCTAATCCTTAACCTAAACAAGCCCATTCCCACTTCTAACTCTTCTGGACTATTTGGCGCAAACTTAAGCGACACAACAGGCAGGACTGTTTCACTCTCGTTGTTAAAGACTTGACCGTTTAAGTAGCCAACAGGCGGCTCGGCAAACTTTTGAATTTCAAGCTCGGTAACAACAGCGACAGGCGGTACAACTGCTTTAAGTCCATCCAAAATCATCATTCCATCACTCCGTCGAGTCATCCGCACTACGTCGCCCGTTTGATGTTCAGCGTTGAAAATCTTAATCCCGTTAAGCGTCTGGTTCCCGTCTGGGTGGATGACGTTATATAGCCCGGTGGTGGGGTCGCGATCGCCAATCCGATATTGCACCTACACCTCCAGGGCGGTAAATTGCAGCCGCCACCAGCTATTTGCCGCAACCACAGACAGATACTGCCGATCGACATCCAGCCAGGCACCTGTAGTATAATCCATCCCATTCACCCATCGATCTGTGAACTGCACCCTTACGGGACTATACTCTTGCGTAACAAGCAACTGGTTAAATAAATCTACCTGTAAAGCTGTCACCAAGAAATTGCACTGCCAAAAATTAGTCCGATAATTATTGCCCTTCAACCGCAGCAAGCCAGACAAACTGCGACCATTGGATTGCGTCCAGCCCTCAATATTGCGTTCATAGGGCTTTTCGTCGCACTCTGCCAGCAGCAGCGAGTCATTCAAGTCTGGGTGTGATAGCTGGATATGGCTAACCGGAGGTGTGAGATATTCATTAGTCGCTGTGCGTTCTTCAAAAGTAATAATCATCAGCTAATTCTCAAGCTCGCTCGTTGTAATGCAAACAGTTTGTCCATCCCGTCATCGTCTGGCGCGTTAAAATTTGCCACAATCGGGGTGGGCGGTCTAGCCTCAATCGATGATTGCAATGACTTGATCGAATCTACCACGTCCCGATTATTCGGCGGTGGAGGCGCACCTGTGTTTAGATTTAAGCCTGGAATAGTCCGCACGCCAACGCCAGTAGATTGGGTTTGAGGTAGAGTTGACCTTGCTCTAGCTAAGCCCTCAGCCGCGATTCTAGCGCGTTCTAATTCGTTTGCATAGGATTTAGCACCCTCGACCGCTCTAAACTGTTCTAAGACTGTCTGTTGTTGAATGGAGAGGGTCTCAGTCTGTAACCGTTTAATCTCATTTTGAGAGGCTGCCTGCTCAATTGTCGCTTGGGTGTTTTGCTCTGCTATTCCTACTAACTGTTTGGCCAATTCAATACCCTGTGTTGCATTAGCGGTATTAGTTGCCGCCTCATCCTTGGCAATCTTCAGCCTAGCCTGAGCATCAGCGACCGATCGATCTCGCTCCCGTCCGGAGGCTTGCGCTTGCGCTTGGGTGAGGGCAAGTTGGGCCGCTTCAACTGATTTACGATTGTTTTGGGCTGTGGCCTGGGCATTAGATTGAGCGTCTAATACGGCCTGCTTAGCTTTGAATTCAGCGATTCTCGCCTCAATTAGTAGCCGTTGATTAGCCAGATCGTTTTTCTGCTGGTCAAGAAGCAGACTAGCTCTAGCCGATGATTGCTCTAAAATGAGCGCATCTAGGCGAGCGGCTGATTGAGTTCGTTCTAGGTCTAATTTGCGCTGTTGGATCTGTGACTCAGCCTCACCAGCACTAACACCCAACTCTTGCAAACGATTAACTTTGGCCTGGTACTCTGCGTAACTGACAATACCGGAGTCTAGCTCCTTTCTAATCCGTAAAGCCTCGTCTAGTTTACTGATATCAATCTCGCCACGGCTGATCCTCGCATCAGAATTAGCCTTGTTGAGGTTGTTACGCGCATTTAATAATGATGATTGTCGTTCGATCGCTCGGTTGGCAATCTCAAGTGCTGCTAGTTCACGGGTACTGCCAGCCTCGACAGCTTTGGTCGATCGTTCCCGCTCTGCTCTAATTTTGGCAATTTGGGATAGCTGAAGATCTGCCGAGCGAGTAGTGGCAACCGTTCGATCTTCAATTCCTTTCAGAGCTAGCGACCTCAACCGTTCGAGTTCTGTCCCTTCAGTCTGGATGACATTGAGAGTAGCCTGTAAAGTCTTCGCTCTGGCATCCCTTACCTGCTGTTGATAGGCTCTCTCGACCTCTGGCGATCGGGTAGCGTTGGCAGTTCGGGCTAATGCGGCCTCAAAGTCTTGAGCCTGTTTTAACTCGGCTTGACGGTTAGCCAGTGCCGATCGAGCGCGTTCTTTATCTGCATCCTCTTGGCGGATGAGTCGCTGATTGAGTAGCTGCTGTAACTCAATCCCCCGCTGTTGTTCTGACTGGGTGACGATAGCTAAGGCTTTATCCTGAGCATCCTTAATTAGTGATAATTCGGCTGTATAGCTTTCCTCTAGAGCCTTCAGCCGCTTATTACTTAGCTCATTAATCCGAGTGTTGATGGCATTCCTACCCTCAATATCATTCGCGCCTAACCGTTCTAATTCGCGCTTGGCAACAACTAATTCGGCATCGGCTTGAGCGATGCGATTCTGCGATTTCTGCTGGATGAATTCATTCTCACTAATGAGCCGCTGATTCTTGAATGCCTCCAAGCTGACTAGCTCTTGGTCATAATATTCTGTTTGACGTTTGAGGTCTGCTTGGTCATACGTCCGCGCAATCTCCACCCGCTTGGATTGGAGTTGGGCAATCTGAGAGTTAATTGCCTCTCTACCTTCTCGATCGTTCGCCCCCAATCTTGATAATGCCTGTTCCTGTTGAGCCAAGGCCGCATCATTCTGGGCAATGTCATTGAGTAAGATTTGCTGGTTGTAAGTACCGCGATCGATTAAGCCCAGATCGTTCTGAGCCTTAATCAGGCTGCGCCGTTCGTCGAAATCCTCGATTGCTCGTTTCCGTTGGCGCGCAGATAGTTCAGCGGCTAATTTCTCACCTTCTGCTACTTCTTTTTGACGATCGGCCTGTAACTTTGCCCGTTCAGTATCGCTAGTTGCATTAGCCTCAGCTTCTCTGATTGCTTCGATTCGTTTGGCAACTTCGGCAAGCTTGAGCTTGGTAGACTCTTCATCAGCTCTGGCTTCACCAATTCGCCCTTGGGATTGAATGGCGGCAAAGGTGGCAATTCCGGCTGTAATGGCGGCTGATTCTGCGGCAATCTGCTCCTTTCTGATGGATACAATCTGCTGTGCGGCTTTCCGCCTGGTGCTAGCCTCCAGAGTTGCGTCATCTCGAATCTTAGCCAGCTCATCTAGTCCGTTCCCTGCTTGTAGGTTGTCTGTCTCGATTAACTCCTTAATCTTGGCAATTCTGCCATCGTAGAGTTTATCGATCCCTTCTTTAGCACTATTCCTAATCTCCAGTTCGGCTTTAGTATTGTCCCGTACTGCTTCTAATTCAGCTCTAGCAGCTTCGACAGACAGACGTTTAGCGTTAACTTCCGACTGAATTAGTGAGACTTTGCCCTTGAGTGCGGCTTCAAACGCTGCTTTATCACCACCGCCTTCGTTATTAATCTGGCGGTTGAAATCTGCTAACTTCTTGGCTGCAAGTTCAGCAGTACTGCCCAAATCTTCGAGTAGCTTGGACTGAATCTTCAAACCACCAGCCGCTTTATCCAATCGCTCAGCTAGGGCTTCTAATTGCTTGATGTTATTGTCCCGTTGTTTCGCTTGGTCTCCATTGAGGTTGGTAAGTTCTTTCTGTGCCTTAATCTGACTTTGGATACCCTCTATCTGTGCGCTTGCCGATGCTGTGAGTTGCTTTTGACGTTTAATCTGCTCGTCAGTGAGAGTGCCACCATCTTTGACAATCTTGTTATAGCGATTGAGTTCGGTGGAGGTATTTAAGACGGCATCGGCGGTAGATGAAACCTGTTCGCCATAAGCCTCCAGCGCGTTGTTGGCATCCTCTAGATTGCGAGTTGTGCGGATTAATACAGCTAATGCAATCGCAGCAGTGAGTGGGATGAGCGCAACATTGAGCGCAAGTGCTTGGCTTGTTAGTAAAGCCAGTGCTGTTTGTACTGCCGGAATACTCAGTGCGAGGGCAGTATTTCCAGTAGCGACCGCAGTGGTAGCAGCATAGAGTGTCCCCAGTGATGTCACAGTTGCCACCACCGCACCCCATAATGCGGGTAGTGCAGCAACCGCCAAACCAGCAATGATAGTTTGCAATTGAGTCAGCACTAGAATTACCGCAGCCGTCTGGACGACAATTCCACCTAAATCAGTAGCTGCAAAGTCAGCCAACACCCCAACTGTCTTGGCAAGTACGTCAGCTAGTGGCGCAACAACTTGAGCTAGCCCTGATAGTACGTTCAGGATGCCCTTGATAGCAGATAGCGCGATCGGCCCCAAG
>JANPJH010000098.1:0-7500 GCA_031425415.1 Chamaesiphon sp. VAR_61_metabat_425
CTGGAGGTTTCCTCCAGGTTTAGCGAATCAAGACAGGGGAAAGGGAAAATGGTTTGAGTATCTGTCTATACTATTCACCCCAAAATACCTGGAGAGCTATTTTATTACAGATTTTATCCCGATAGTATCGATCGAATTAAGGATATAGGAGTGGTAGATGCACCCTGATGAATTGTCCCTAACTCGCTGTTTGCAAGTTAGGGGCTTTTTTTTGACTCCCCAAGCATCTAAGCACAGTGCAAAAGTCAGATAATAGAAAGTGTTGGTTGAGTTAGCTCCATGATTACTTCCCAGAATTCAGAAATTACTGTTACCGTTCAACTCTTTGCTGTTTATCAGGAAACCTTTGGCGTGGAGAAAATATCCCTCCAATTCCCACCAAATACGCCCGTTAAAGCCGTGTTAGATCGATTGACACTAGAACAACCAGAATTAGCCCAATGGCAAGACGTGACCCGATTTGGCATCAATCTGGAATTTGTCGAGCCTGATGCGATTATGGGCGATCGAGATGAAATTGTACTGATTCCTCCGGTAAGTGGGGGTTAGGCGATGGGGTAGTGAGCTGGAACCATTGATGAGCTTTAAACTCTTGCCAGATCTGCATTTATTAAATTTTTATGCTAACAATTTAGTCACTAAACTTTAGCTCCGATAATGCCACGTGTACGGAAAATATCTGTAATCGTTGGGGCATAACTAGGCAATCCAAAAGTTGCCGGACTAACAGGATTGGCGTGACTAAAGTGACGATAGTTGAGACAAAATCGATCCCATTCAGCCATCTGGATCTTAAATAGTTTGATAAAAAAGTTGGCGAGCGAAATTGACAAGGGGACGCGAAAAGGACTTCTTTTACCAAAGTAAGCACAGATCTCGGTTATCCCATCTTCCGCAGTCACTAGTTGATTACCTAAAACTATCCGCCGATCGAATTTATCGGCAACTTCGGGATGAGCGATCAAATATCTGACAACTTCAGCGATATCTTTGGCATGAATAAAGTGAAAACTGCCATCAGCACTAAACCATTGCAGTAATCCCACATATTTAGTGACATTTGGTAAGTCAGCAGAAAGAAAAGAATAGGGTTTACGATCGTCGCCACCTAATACTAAGGTTGGGAAAACAGCGGTAACTTTAGCCGCGATGTGATTCGGTAAAGTGGCTGCTTGGGTGAGTTTATCTAAGCACCGATATTTGGACATGATATAGTCAGTGCCGATTTTACCTGCTTCTGGGAGTAATTGATTCTCGCGATCGAGGACACTTTCTGTGGAGAAATAGATGACTTGCTGACACACTTGGGGGTCGAGTAAATCGAGTAGGGCGTGAGTTTTAGTGTAGTTAATATCAAAAGCTTCCTGTCCGCCCCAACCCGCCGCAGTCAATACTGCTGTGTCGATAGTTTTGAGCAAGTCAGCTTGTTGTTCGATGTCGTGCATGTCCGCTTGAACGACATGAATGCCGGGACGGGCGGAGAGATCTAATTTTAATTTATCTGGGTTGCGGACAAATAAAAATAGTTCGTGGTCGGTATTTTGGATCAGAGTTTCACTGATGTAGTGACCGACACAACCACTAGCACCAGTTACAAGAATACGCATGAAATTATAAATGTTGAATTACTTAACTTTTAGTTTCAGAGAATACCGCGTGGGAGAATTACCGATCGCCTTAGCGACTTGCATTCTGTCAATATAGTTATTCAAGGGAACTGTCTTGACTTGTGCCAGATTTCGCAAGCCATTTTGGAAATCTAGATCTGGTTTTTGGAGCGCGGCTTGGCGTTGGATCGAATTCATTTGATACCACGGAGCTTTAGGATCTGCCTGTAATTTTGCCAACCTGTCGGATCTGAGTTTGCTCATCCCCCGAATTTCTGGAATATGAGCTTCAAGATTTTGACCCCAGTGAACGCGCATCAGTTCGCGAAAATCTTCCCCACGTCTCAACCATTCACTGTCTCTGAATCTCAACCAGGCTGCTGGTAATCGGAACAGTTCTTGCTTGATATTGGGTGGAATGCTGGCGTATTCAGTAGTAAGTTTGGTGGCAATACTATTTTTTAGCTTACTGTCGGGGGTGGCGACTTGTTTGCCCATCACTTCATTCACCATAAAACAGAGCGCGTCGGCACTGATATCACTAGTCATCCGGTTGAGCGGTGGTTGTCCTGGTGCCAGCCAGTGTTTGGATGAGGCATCAAAAAATGATACTAGCCACAGTGCGTCAGTATCGCCATCTATTGCTTGCTGGCGCAGATCTCCGACTAATTTAGCTTGGAGTTGAATTTGCTCGGCGGGAGTGCCACGGAGGATTTGTGGCTCCATGGCGAGGGTTTGCAGCACACTCGTCCGTATACTTAAATTCGTCATCCAGTCTCTACTCAATCGCTGGCTGATTTTTTGCTGCTGATTGGGAGTTAATTTAACTTCGATTAGTTGGCTGTAAAGATTGGGGAAGCTTTTGAGAATTTGCGGTGTCAACGGGGGCACGGCAACTAGGGGCGGGTTCTTCGTTGAGGGCGGATTGACGATTTGAGCTGGATTAGCAATTGGGGTTGAGATGACTTTACTCGCTGGACTAACCTTAACGCTGGGAATAGCTCTATTGGTTGGAGTGGGAGCAATTTTACTGGCTGGAAGAACTTTAGTGGTAGTAGGAGTTTTAGTTGGGGGGGTAGAGGTAATTGCCGGGATTGCCATGCTAAGAGCGAGACCACTCACACATAAGATGACAACTCCCGGATTAATTGAGATCGATTTCATGTTATCTACATCCCGCGCTATTTGGGGTGGGGCGACTATTACTAACTCACCGATCGATTATACTCTGTTAGATCGTCGTCGTTAGCTAACCATCTCAGACGTAACTGTGGTCTGATTGTTTCAGTGCCCCAAGATTTGACCGACTGCTTCTGGTTGGGAGATTGCTTTGACGCAAATCATCGCGACCATCTGCGGGTCTAAACTTGTCGATCGGACGATCGAGTATGGCAAATTAGTCGCCTCCAGTGTGGTAGTTAGATCGGGTGAAATCGGTTCATAATTGACTGCAACTAATTGTGGGATCGCTTTACCCCCGTAGGCAGAAATCGACTCAACTTGCAGAGAAAATAGACCAGGCATAAAGTGGGGATTTAACTCGCGATCGTACTCAAATTTGCTCAACATCAATTGTAAAGAGCAAATCTGGTCTGAATCGACTGGTGGAGCATTATCGACCGTTTTGGCCCGAAATACGGGCACTAAATCTTTGAATGGGATGTGGATTGTCGTCCACTCGGTCTTACTAGTATTAAAAGAATAGGCATAACCGATCCCATCCCATTTTGGCTCGGTGCGAACGAATAATTTATATCGTTGTCCGTCACCTTTGACTCGTAGCTCAATGCCAGTGTAGTTACTCAAATTCAAACTAGGTTCAAAGTTTCGAGTCCGCACTGAAGCAAATCCACCCGAATTTTCCGTAGAAACATCGCCGCTAAACACAGCGTAACCATCTACCAATCGAATACTACTCTCACTCACTCCACCCATTACGACATCATCTACCGCGCCCCAAGTCTGCTTGAGATCGGCATTTGGTTGGGTGAAATCAAACAACTGACGTTTCGTAAGTGGAGGTAAATACCCACTCGCCGCGATCGCCAGATTACTCATCGCTGTTGCCGAGAGCGGGTGATGAGGATCGGGACATGAAATCATTGCCTGGATGCCTTTCATCACTTGAGGTGTAAGCGTATCATAGCGATCGAGTTCCGCCCAAACGAACTCCAGATTTGCTGGAGTGCTAAATGGTAAGGATTCCAAATCGCTGACGATTGCTCTGACAGAGTATCCAGCTTTCAGTAATTGAGACACAACCAACTGACCGATCTCACTCATCGCCTCAATGACTAAAATTACGCCCAAATTTCGCTCTCCACTAATAGTAACGCGATCGATCGATCTGCCTGTCAGTAACCGTTTGATGTCGCTAAAGACCGGAATCGCCTCAAAGTAGCTAACGGTATCTAAAAATCTGCCTGCATCCCACTTAGCCATAGATTTGGTGCCTATACTAATTATTTTAACTAGATTCTTTGATGCTGCTGCGCTTACCTTCTATGATAACCAATCAAACTCAGCTATTGGTCTAGTAATCTTGATAATTCTTACTTTAGATTCACTCAACTATCGCAAACAGGTCGCAACAAAACTGACAGATTTTGCTATTTTCTAAGGCCATCCATCAGTTATCAGTTTGATTCGATTGGGAAATGTTAAAAAAGATTGGTTCTACTTAATTTCAACCTTCTTAACTTTTGTTTTTGCTACTTCTGCTTTCGGTAGGTTTAGCGTCAGAATACCATTCTTATATAACGACACTTTCGTAAATTAAAACCACGAATACCTTGAGAGATAGTCCCTTCAATTCCCGATCGCAAAGAATATTCTTGCTTAAATTCTGCCGTTTTTTGTCTCGATCGTCTGCCCACCCGCTCGATCGCTTTTTGAATTCGCCAACAGTATCCGTATCTCGGCTCGACCCCTACATCTTTCGTCAGAGCATACGACGAAGGTGGAACCGTCTATGAAGGGAAATCTAGCTATCCCAGTATGGATGAAGCATTAGCCGATCTGGAAGCAGGAATTCAAGCCTCTCTAGATGAGAACGGAATTTAGCCCATCCCTATTTAGTAGGTACCAAATTGATCTCAATCCGTTGACCCAAAGCTTCACCGATGCGTTGCAGCATGGATAATGAATGTCCTTCATAATCCGCATCTTCTAATCTAGCAATCACCGATTGCTTGGTCTGAATCAGATCTGCTAATTGTTGTTGTGTCAATCCGGCATCCTTTCTCGCCGCATAAATTAGCTGTGCCACCTTTGCATTCAGCGAGATTTCCCGCAGTAGATCTTGACGTGCTGGATCGTGGTTGAGGTAACGACGATTGATAATATCGATCGCATCATTAGTTTTCGTCATCTGATTGTTCCTCTGTATAGGTATTGGTTGCTGGATCGGCTATAAATAACTGTTGCCGTTCGATGGCTCGTTCGATCCCGATATCTGGAACGGCTGAACCTTCTTTGACAATCGCGTGAGCAATAATTGCGATATTTCGACCGTGAAAAAAATATAAGATGCGATACTGTACCCGTCGATGACTGGCGCTGAGTTCGTAGATACCATCGCGTAAGAAGTCAGATAGCGGTCGGCGGAGTTCGTGCCCCACCCAGCAGATCTTATCCTTGCGGCAGATAACATGGCAGAAAAGCCAAGCCACAAGAGTAGGGCGATCACACCAACGATTACAGCACCGATACCCAAGTAAGACAGATAGGGCTGAAGTGTTTCCATTTATGTGTCCTCTCCCACTGATTCTTCCGGTGAGGGCTTCGGCTTCTTCTCAAAAATTTGAATGCCTGCATCCACGATCTCTAAGCCTTGGCTGCCCTTACTTAGCTTGCTACTAATTGCCCCTCCCCATGATTGAAAAGTTGTTGCATTAGCTTCAGCCCACCCTACGGGCACCCCCTGTCTTGAAAAGGTGCTCCCAGGAGGGGAATTTTTTGGCGATCGTTGGTAGACGACATGCAAGCTTTGATGCGATCGCCTACCTGAAATTGATGATTTTTTTCAGATGATTTCGCGGATAGTTTGGTGTCTGTTATCCAATGAGGGTTTTAGCCATCCACGCGCCTGTAATTCTTTGATTAACTGTGATTTTTCTACCCCATCTGCGAGTTCTTTATTGAAATTCGATTGGTAATCGACATTCCCAAACGTGAAAATTAGGCAATAAACTATGATAAGATCGGGGTCTAGCGACTCCGCTCTAGTAAGCTAAAAGTCTTCAACCGTTAAATATGTCACCGCTCAGTAGTGCTTTAAAATTTGGTTTCAAGCCATCTTGTCCACCCTAATCGGTGGCAAATCTCTTCGCCTGGATGCTTAAAACAGAATTGCAGAGTGTGCTGCGGCGAATATCGCCACAGTAGGTACATATTTAAACAACACATCACCACAACTGAACCTCGCAGAGATAGCGATGGTTAGCTTGTTGGTGTTATCGGAGCTAAATTGAATTGAATATTAAAACACTAAAACGCGAATGGTTCTCGAACGTTCGCGGGGATTTGTTAGCCGGAACGGTGGTTGCGCTGGCATTAATTCCTGAAGCGATCGCTTTTTCGATCATTGCTGGAGTCGATCCCAAAGTCGGGCTATATGCGTCGTTTATTATTGCCGTCGTTACGGCGATTGTCGGCGGACGACCTGGTTTGATTTCTGCGGCAACGGGGGCAATGGCACTGTTGATGCTGCACTTAATCAAAGATCATGGGGTGCAGTATCTGTTTGCTGCGGGGATCTTAACCGGAATTTTCCAGATCATTTTTGGCTGGTTGAAATTGGGACGACAGTTAAAATATGTTCCTCGCGCTGTGATGGTGGGCTTTGTTAATGCACTAGCGATCTTGATTTTTCAGGCGCAACTACCGCAGTTGACAAATGTGCCAATTGCTGTGTATATCATGACAGCGGCATCCTTGGCAATTATTTATATCCTGCCACGATTTATCAAGGTGCTACCATCGCCGTTGGTAGCGATCGTCACTATGACCGCAATTTCGATTTTTGCAGGGATTAAGGTGCCAACAGTTGGGGATATGGGGGCATTGCCAACGACTTTCCCACCGTTCTTAATTCCACAGGTACCTCTGAATTTTGAGACACTAAATATTATTTTTCCCTACGCAATTACTTTAGCAATTGTGGGGCTATTAGAATCTTTGCTGACGGCTTCGTTGTTAGATGAACTCACCGATACCCCCAGTGATAAAAATCAGGAAGCCAGAGGTCAAGGGATTGCCAATATTGTCGCCAGCTTCTTTGGTGGGATGGCAGGTTGCGCCATGATTGGGCAGTCTGTAATTAATATTCAATCTGGTGGACGGGGACGGTTATCGACATTTAGTTCGGGGGTTTATCTATTATTTTTTGTCCTAGTTTTGGGTACTTGGGTCAAACAAATTTCGATGGCGGCATTAGTTGCTGTGATGATCATGGTGTCGATCGGCACGTTTAATTGGTCGTCGATTACCCAAATTCGCAAAATCCCCCGCAGTGAAACAGCCGCAATGATCACGACGGTATTAATTACAGTACTGAGTCATAATTTAGCGATCGGCGTAGTCGCTGGAATTGCCTTGAGTACGGTATTCTTCTCCCGCAAAATTGCCAAAGTTGTCTTTGTGGATAAAGTGCTGAGTACCGATCGAACCCATCGGACATATAGTATTGCCGGACAAATTTTCTTTGTAGCGATCGACGATCTACTGGAAAATTTTGACTTTCATGAAGAACCCTGTCAACTAGACGATAAACGCTTAAATCGTCGCGCATTCAGCATTGGAGCAGCCCTAAGTCAATGTTTTGGGAAAGCTCTATCCACTGTCTTTGAGAATACGAAGGAACTCAAACGCGCTTACGAGTTTTCGCTAATCC
>JANPJH010000099.1:0-7351 GCA_031425415.1 Chamaesiphon sp. VAR_61_metabat_425
AATTGAATTAATACGATCTCATATTTGATTTTAGTTTCAGTTAGCATTGTAGTTGTTGTAGTTAGTTAATAAGTACTTTTAAATTAGCTGTTCTAGTTTTTATCGATCGAAACATACCCCATTTTGGTGCGTTCACCCTGCACTATGACATGGTTTTGGATTGGTAGTCATGACGATTATGAACAGTTTTACTAATAAGTAAAATTGATCGAGTTTGGGTGCTCTCGATAACGTCGCCTTCAGGCAAGAGAATCCAGAAGTAAGGAAATTTCGCTTAGTTCATCGATAATTGCATCTGCTGATTCTGGTTCTAACCAGTGAGGATCGCGCTTCCAGATTGTATACATTATTGTCTAATTAATATTTAGCCAACAGCAAATTCTGTAAACTGTCGCATGTAGCTCGGATGGAAACCGTTCACGATATTTTGCTTGTCAACGCCCATCTCTGCCAGTTTGACAGCAATATCAAATTCAGTGCCATTGTGTTGAATCCAGATTTTGCCATCTTTGATGTCTAAATGCACCACACAACCATAGATTCGGTGATTATTGCGCCAACCGACATGCATTAGTTGATAATGATTTCGCTCTACGTCAAAAACCAACTGTGATTCAACTTCGCGATCTCTAGAACCATAAGCAGCCAATTCAGTCAGTAAATCTTGAATTTTAGTTTGATATTCAGTTAGTTCTGCCATTTGACGATCTCCTTAGCTTCCGGCTCATAAACTGCGAAAGGCTTGCTACGATCTTCCTGGCTATCAATCTCTTGAAGATTGACGATCAAATCTTCATCAAACAAGTATGGGCAAGCTTCTTTCAAGTTGTCTAAAAATTGTTCTGGCGAAATCTTCTCAAAGTGGTTGGCAAATACTTTCTCAAATTCTTTAGGATCTAAGGGCATAGCTAAATATCATCCATTGTGAGTATAGATAACTCTTCAATTAAGCTTGAATCCAAAATCGCAATCTGGATATGAGTAAGATCGTAAATTGCCGAATTTGGAAAAATTCTATCTCCTTCTACAAATGCCGATCTAATTGAATCGATCCGATAGTCGGAGGAACTATTAAATGTTTTTACCACGTAATTGAAGAACGAGCAGTCTAGTCGATGAGCTTTGGATAGATCTGGGTTCTGCTGTGGATGAGTTAGATTTTGTTGTGTATAACTAGTTATAAATCCATTATACATCGTCTTCAAAAGTGGGAAATACCCAATATCTAATAGGTCTAAGCAGCTACGATCCAATCTCAGTCTAGACTTCACTACGACTGGATTATCTGGATGTGTAGATTTTGCCCATTGCCAAGCTCTTTTGGGGGCATCTTGCCAAAAATAAATACCTTTACCCAGCCAGTCATACTCATTATTACTAGGGTTGAAGCCAGTTTTAACAATTACTGAAGCTCGATCCATACTGGTGCCATGATAGCCATACACCCAAATAGTTTCACTCATTCTCCGACTGTTTAAATATCTCTAACTCCAAGCATTACAATATCTTACCTGTGATTAATTAAAACAATCGATCCTCTGCTGAATAAACTCAACCATCATACCAAGTTCGTTACAATGAGATGCTGTCTGTCAGGGTGAAACTCGATGCATCGTCTCGCTACAATACCAGGCGGTTGGAATCCTGCCGCTGAAGGTGTAATCTTTGTCGAACAACAGCCAGCCCCGATCGCATTCATTACCGCCGCCGATACTGATATTCAGACATTAGCAGTCGCTACAACGCAGCTATCAGAAGAGTTCCCCCAGGTGCGGGTGGTGAATTTGTTGCAGTTACAGCAGCAATTGACGATCGATACCTATGCCGAGGATGTATTGACGGCGGCGAAGGTGATTATCGTCCGGTTGATTGGGGGTCAATCCTACTGGAGTTATGGGCTAGAAGTTGTCCAGGAGACTGCTAGACAGACGGGAGCGGTGTTAATCGTTTTGCCAGGAGATGAGCGTCCCGATCCGACGTTGATGAGTCATTCTACGGCGAGTTTGGCGGATGTCGATCGCGTGTGGCAATACCTGATTGAAGGTGGCGTAGATAATTACCGTCAGTTATTGAATTTTATTGCGAGTCGGTGGTTGGATTTTGAGTGTGAATATCGCGATCCTGAAGTTGTTCCGCGTGTGGGAATTTATGATGAAACGCGGTGGTTGCCGGAGGGAATGCCGTTACAGGGTGGGGCTGCGATAATTTTTTATCGGGCGCACTATCTATCGGGAAATCTAGCCGCGATCGAGGCATTGTGTCAAGCTTTAGTCGATCGAAACCTCACGCCCATACCGATTTATGTATCTTCTCTCAAAGATCCGGTGGTTGCCGGGGTATTAACTAGTTACTGTCAGCAGGGGGTGGATGTTTTACTCAATACCACCAGTTTTTCCCTGGCGAGTTTGGATACGGATACGCCCCAGGTTGGTTTATGGGCGACGCTGAATTTACCCGTTTTTCAGGTGATTTTGAGCGGTGCGGGGAAGGAATTTTGGGAGTCTGGTTGGCAGGGTTTGACACCCCGCGATATGGCGATGAATGTGGCTCTCCCAGAGGTGGATGGGCGGATTATTACACGGGCGATTTCGTTTAAGACGGTGCAGACTCAGAATTCTGCACTTCAAACGGATGTATTGGTGTATGAGCCTAAAATCGATCGAGTGGAGTTTGTGGCAGAATTAGCGTTGAATTGGAGTAAGCTACGGCGAAAATCGCTAAAAGAGCGCAAGGTAGCTCTGATTCTGGCGAATTACCCGACTCGCGATGGTAGATTGGCGAATGGGGTGGGATTGGATACGCCCCAAAGTTGTGTGGAAATCCTCCACGCGCTGAAGGCTGCGGGTTATCAAGTTGGGGATATTCCGGCGGATAGTGGGGAGTTGATTAAGTTATTGACGGCGGGAGTGACTAACGATCCTGAAGGGGATGGGTGGCGAAAGGCGCGGCAGTCTTTGGATAGAAAGGAATATTGGGCGCGTTTTCAGACTTTACCGATTGCAGTGCAACAGGGGATAGTTGAAAGATGGGGCGGAGATGGTTTGAATCCCCCTAAATCCCCCTTTTTAAGGGGGACTTTGAACGATCGATCGTTATTGGATAATGCGGAGATGGTAGATCCCCCTAAATCCCCCTTCACAAGGGGGAGTAAGACTCCGGATCCGGTTCCCCCCTTTTTAAGGGGGGCTAGGGGGGATTCGCCATCTCCGCCACCCACTAATTACCCCATCCCAGGCATCCAATTCGGCAACGTCTTCGTCGGCATCCAACCCGCACGCGGCTACGACAAAGATCCCAACCTCAACTACCACGCACCAGATTTAGTTCCACCCCATCAATACATCGCTTTCTACCACTGGGTAAAAGCTAACTTCGGCGCAGATGCGATTGTGCATGTCGGCAAACACGGTAACTTAGAATGGCTCCCAGGCAAAAGCGTTGCCCTGTCAGAAAATTGCTATCCCGAAGCCGTATTCGGCGCAATGCCCCATTTATACCCCTTCATTGTCAACGATCCTGGCGAAGGCTCTCAAGCCAAACGCCGCACTCAAGCAGTAATTCTCGATCATCTTACCCCACCAATGACACGTGCCGAACTCTACGGCAGTTTAAATCAATTAGAGGGCTTAATCGATGAATATTACGAAGCCCAAACCCTCGATCCGTTGAGGCTAGCACCGATTCGCGATCGATTAATTGCCCTCATCCAACAAGAACATCTCCACCAAACCCTCGGTATTGATATCGGCACTGGCGACGAAGCAATGTTGTCACAGTTTTTAAATACCGCCGATGGTTATTTATGCGAACTTAAAGAAGCCCAAATTCGAGATGGTTTGCATATATTTGGGTGCTGTCCCCAGGATACACAATTGCGGGATCTTGTGGTGGCGATCTCGCGTAATCCGAATGCAAATAGACTGGGTTTAACTCGTGCGATTGCATTAGATTGGGAATGGGATTTCGATCCGTTGACGGCTGATTTAGGTGAAGGATTTGTGGGTTTCGAGATTGGTGATAATCTCCCTGCTTGGTGCGCTTCCATGGTCGGGGAACCCGACCGGAGCGCATCCGCTAAATCCCCCTTGGAAAGAGGGACTTTTCCGGTTTCCCCCTTTCCAAGGGGGGCTAGGGGGGATTCAGATGCCGAAACGCAGCCAGCAAACAAACCATGCCGCATTATCGGCGATGCAGTAGAAATTCTCGAACAACACGCCGCACAACTAGTCGCAAAATTAATAGAAAAAATCGCGGTTGGTGAAGAGTACCCACAAGGGTTACCCCTACAGATTGATGGTGAGATCGGAATTCACACCCAAGCCGAACTAGACTGGATAAAAACTAAACTCCTCCCCGCCCTCCAGCAAACCCCCCAGGAAATGACCAACCTCCTGCGCGGCTTAAACGGCGAATACATCCCCAGCGGCGCATCTGGCGCACCCACACGGGGCAAACCCGAAGTTCTACCCACCGGACGTAACTTCTACTCCGTCGATATCCGCGCTGTCCCTACCGAAACCGCCTGGTGTCTGGGACGCAAAGCTGCCGAAGTGCTAATCGATCGATATACTCAAGAACATGGCGAATATCCCCAAACCCTGGGCTTATCGATTTGGGGCACATCTACCATGCGAACTGGCGGCGATGATATCGCCCAAGCTCTAGCATTAATCGGTGTCCAACCAGTTTGGGATGGCGTATCGCGGCGAGTGGTGGATTTTGAGATATTACCTGTATCGATCTTAGGTCGTCCCCGCGTCGATGTCACCTTGCGAATTTCTGGCTTCTTCCGCGATGCTTTCCCCAATTTAATTGACTTATTTGATAATGCTGTTAAAGCTGTCGCGGCATTAAATGAAACTCCAGATCAAAATCCATTAGCACAACAAGTTCAACAAGAACAAGCTAAATGGTTAGAGCAAGGATTAACATTAGACGAAGCACAAACTCGATCGCAATACCGAATTTTCGGTTCTAAACCAGGTGCTTATGGTGCCGGATTGCAAGGCTTAATCGAATCTCAAAACTGGGAAACCGCAGCAGATTTGGCCCAAGCTTATATCAATTGGAGTGCCTACGCTTATACCAACAAAGCCGAAGGCATCGCCGCACCCGAAGCATTGAATCAACGCTTAGGTAATATGCAAATCGTCCTTCAAAATCAAGATAATCGCGAACATGACTTACTCGATTCCGATGATTATTATCAATTTCAAGGTGGTTTAACTGCTGCAATCAAACAAATATCCGGCACAGCCCCTGAAGCGTATTTCGGTGATAATTCTCGTACCGAAAATCCCAAAGTTCGCAAACTAACCGAAGAGATTGATCGGGTATATCGATCGCGTGTCGTCAACCCCAAATGGATCGCCGGAGCCATGCGCCACGGCTACAAGGGAGCATCAGAAATGGCAGCAACGTTAGATTTCTTATTTGCCTACGATGCCACGGCTAATTGTGTGCAGGACTTTATGTATCAAGGTGTGGCGAATGCTTATTTATTCGATGAATCAGTCCGAGGGTTTATCGAGCAAAATAATCCGTGGGTGCAGCGAGATATGGCAGAAAGGTTACTCGAAGCTAATCAGCGGGGTTTATGGAAAGATGTAGACTTGGGGACTTTAGAACGATTAAGGTTAATGGTAAATGAATCTGAAGGGGTAATTGAATCTCAGGGAAATTAGTGAGTAAGAGATTTAGCTCAATACTGATGATATTCGTACTATTGATTCATTTTGAGCGGAATTTTCTTTTCTCAGCACCCACTCGACAATAGAGTGTAGTGACAAGTCAAAATACTTGACGTTTAAAGGATCATTACATGGTGAATCTCTTAGCTTGGAAGATTGCTAGCTCTGCTATCTAAGTTTCAATCAATCCTTACCCCAAGTTTGCAACTGTAAATATACTAAAACTGAGGTAAAAGCGAGTAACACCATTGCCGCAGCCGCCGCGTAACCAAAATCAAATTGAGCAAAAGCGCGATCGTAAATATAGTAAACCAGTAAATTAGTAGAATTCATCGGGCCACCACCCGTAATAATGTATACCTGCTCGAAACTTTTGAGTGTAAAAATCGCTGTAGTAATCGCCCCAAAAATTAAAGTAGGTCGAATTCCTGGCAACGTAATATACCAAAATTGTTGCCAACTATTTGCCCCATCTAGCTCAGCAGCTTCATAACGACTAATGGGGATAGTTTGTAACCCAGCGAGAAACACCACTAGATTAAAGCCTATTTGTTTCCAAATACTCAGGATAATTAACACAGGCATTGCCCAGGCGGAATCGCTCAACCAGGGGATGGGATTGAAGCCGAAATTGCTCAATAAACTATTAATTGCGCCATCAGTCTGAAATAACCACCGAAAGCCCAATCCAGCCGCGACCAGTGAGACGATCGACGGGATAAAATAGATCGTGCGGAATATGCCGGTGAATAGTAAATTTTGATTAAGGAGCTCAGCCAATCCCAGTGGGATAATGATACTGGGAATTACCGTTCCAATGGTAAAATACAAAGTATTGAAAATTACTTGCCAAAAATCTGAATTAAGTAATAATCGTAGGTAATTATTGAAGCCGACCCAATGCACACCCGATCGAGTGAAACTCCCACCAGTAAAGCTCAAATACCCCAGATAAACAATTGGAAAAATCAGGAAGATTCCGAGTAGTATTAAGGCTGGTGTTAAAAACAGTCCCGCCGCAACCTCCTCTCGATCTATTAGTAGATTAAGCCGATTTAAAAGACGAGCAGATTGACGATTGTGACTAGTCATAAGTGGTGATCTACAAATATCGCTAACGTCAATAAATGACCGAAAATTAATTACTAATTGAGGATTAGCTGGTGGGCTAGCTATGTGTTGAGCAGTGCTAGATACGTTTACGTGTTGGGCCGTGTCCATCCCACACCTTTCCCCTTTCCCCTTCCCCCTAACTAACACCCCGTGGACGGATTTTTAAACCTACATAAATTAGCAGACTGGACTTCTCATGATTGCGTCGCCAAAGTGCGGCGGATTTTGCAGACAAGAAAAGTGGGACATGGGGGAACATTAGATCCGGCGGCGGTGGGTGTATTACCGATCGCGATCGGTAAAGCCACTAGGCTATTACAATACTTACCAGCAGGTAAAGCTTATCGTGCCATCATTCGGCTGGGGCTGCAAACCACCACCGATGATTTAGAAGGCGAGGTTGTCTACTCCGAGCCAGCGCGAGATGTGACGATCGATCGAATTCAAGCAGCCATCCCTCAGTTTATCGGTAAAATCATTCAAACTCCACCAATTTATAGTGCAATTAAAGTCGATGGCCAGAGATTATATAAATTAGCCCGATCGGG
>JANPJH010000100.1:0-3999 GCA_031425415.1 Chamaesiphon sp. VAR_61_metabat_425
ACGACAACAGTACCACTGAAAAAACGAGATTGGCTACCAACATTAGGCGGTCGATCGATGATTCCAATTTTGCGCCAACTCGATCGAACTGTCAACCAAGCTCTAGCCGATAATCATACCAATCAAATCAATTTGATCGGACATTCAGCGGGTGGTTGGATTAGCCGCATTTATTTAGGCGAAATCCCCTATACAATTCATGGTGATGTTACTACTGATGCTGTAGGTTTGTGGAATGCTAAAGCCAAAATTGCTAATCTAATTACCTTGGGTACTCCCCACGTTAGTGCAGAAAGATGGACGAGGAAAAATCTTGATTTTGTGAATGATAATTATCCAGGTGCTACTTATCCAGAAGTAAATTATATCTGCGTTGCCGGTAAATCGGTCTACGGTGAAAGACGGCTCGGCCAATGGTTAGCTTATAGTAGCTATGAAATGACTTGCGGGGAAGGAAATGTTTGGGGCGACGGGATTACCCCAATTGTGGCAGCACATTTAGTCGGTGCGACAAATCTGACGATTGACGGGGTGAAACATTCACCGCGCACCTCAGGAATTTGGTATGGTTCGATAGAAGTTAGATCGCAGTGGCTAGAGTATCTAAGTTAAAATATGGTGTCATGATTAAATTAAATCTAGGATTTAGCTCATGATGCTGCTGCCATTAGGATATGTAGCTATCTTAGTTAGCCCGCCACAGTTACCGAGCTATACATAGAGGTGAGTAATGTTAACAGTTATTAATACAGGTGAAGAGCGAACATTCTTGCAAAATATTAGTTGGAATCTTTATGAAAATCTGCTCGCAGAAATTGGTGATAATGGCAAAACACGCCTGAGTTACGATCGAGGCAATCTGGAATTTATGACCCCACTATCATCACATGAGAACTATAATCGTCAAATCGAGCGAGCGATTATAGTCATAGCAGAAGAACTGGATCGAGATTATAATCTGTTTGGCTCGATGACGATTAAACGCCCCGATCTAGAAGCAGGGAAAGAGCCAGATTCTTGCTACTATTTTGCTAATGAACCAGCGGTACGCGGTAAAACCAAGTTAGATTTCACTCAAGATCCACCACCAGATTTAGCAATAGAAATTGACATTACTAGTAGTTCGATTAATCAACTTGCCTTATATGCCAGACTAGGTATTGGGGAAGTGTGGCGATATGATGGTGCCGAATTAATTTTCTATCAGTTACAGTTTGATAAATATGTAGTGATAGATCGAAGTCCGACATTCCCCATGTTATCTTCAACTAGAGTGCTAGAATTTCTCGCAGATTGTCAAATTCATGGTATCAACCGAGCCGTGAAAATTTTCAAAGCATGGATTCAAGAAAATTAGCGATCTCCAATGTCTTGCTCGATCGAGTAGTTAGTGCTATAACAGATTTACTAATGAGACAGCAGAAATTACGTCTAACTGGTTTAAAAAAATGTACAGTTTATTAGGTCGGTGTCGCTACACCCTCAACCTGAATGGCTCCGCGCTGCGGGAGTCACAGATCGATCTATCTCAAATCGCTGCACAAATTTCTCGTCGCTATCGACGTTAACAGTTATCAGTTAACAGTTATTAGTTATTAGTTCGGCGATAATGTCCGAGCGACGTTTGGCTTTTTAAAGATTTTTAGGAGTATTTGCATGAGTTTGAACACTGTGGTTGCCCAACCGACAATTCATCCTGAATTGTTGTCGGCTTTCAGTCAGGATGAGTTTAATAGTCAAGTGATGACTACTTATGGACGGTTTAATCTCGCCTTGGTAAAAGGTGAAGGATGTACTGTTTGGGATACAGAGGGGAAAGCTTATTTAGATTTTGTCGCAGGGATTGCCACTTGTACCCTTGGACACGCACATCCAGCCGTAATTCAGTCGGCGATCGCCCAAATTCAGACATTGACTCATGTTTCCAATCTCTATTATGTTCCCGTCCAGGGTGAGTTGGCGAAGTGGTTGACTGACAATTCTTGTGCTGATCGAGTATTCTTCTGTAATTCTGGAGCTGAAGCGAATGAAGGAGCGATTAAACTAGCGCGGAAATACGCCCATACGGTCTTAGGCATTACCGAACCAATCATTTTGACTGCAAATGCCAGTTTTCATGGTCGGACGTTAGCGACGGTTACAGCTACCGGACAGCCCAAATACCACAAGAATTTTGCACCCTTAGTTTCCGGCTTTGAGTATGTACCCTACAATGATTTTGCCGCGATCGAGTCAAAAGTTCAATCGCTGAATGGGCAGGTAGCCGCGATCATGCTCGAACCGCTCCAAGGTGAAGGTGGGGTAAATCCAGGTCAGATTGAGTATTTTCAACAAGTTCGGAAACTTTGCGACGACAAGGGGATTTTATTAATTCTCGATGAAGTGCAAGTGGGAATGGGACGTTCGGGGAAATATTGGGGTTACGAGCAATTAGGCATCGAGCCAGATATTTTCACTAGTGCTAAGGGTTTAGGCGGCGGAATTCCGATCGGTGCGACGCTATGCAAAGATGCTTGCAATGTGTTTCAACCTGGAGATCATGCTAGTACTTATGGAGGTAATCCATTCGTTTGTGCGGTGGCTCTCACCGTTTGTCAAACTTTAGAACGGGAAAATATCCTGGCAAATGTCCAAGCGCGGGGCGAACAATTACGGGCTGGTTTACAACAGTTAGCCGCAAAATATCCCGACATCTCGGAAGTGCGGGGTTGGGGCTTAATTAATGGATTGGAGTTACAAGCTGAAAGTAAACTTAATGCGATCGATGTGGTTAAAGCAGCGATGGCAGCAGGTTTATTATTAGTCCCTGCGGGCGTGAAAGTGATCCGGTTTGTACCACCATTAATTGTCTCTGCGGCGGAAATTGAGCAAGCGGTGAGTATTCTCGATCGGGTTTTGGCAGGGATGTAATCAAGTCAATACAGCGGCTACGCCAACGTCGGGGCTTCCCGACGGATTAGCGAAAAGTGCGTTCTTGGGCTTTGCGCTGTCTTGTCGCACCTTCTCGGACGGGTTTCCCGTCCGAAGTGCGCCGCGAGTGAAGCACCTTTTCAAGACAGCGCATCAAGCAAAACGAATGTGTTGGCATAGCCTCTCGTGCCAAGACAACCCAACATCTAAAAATTTGGTTGATGTATGATTGAGTTTCTAGCAAATAGACGAAATGTTATCTTAAAAAGATCGTAGCTAGGAGTAAAAGAGATGATTTCTGTTGCATCGATCGCACCTCCGGTACCAGTAGGCGAACAGCGCGTGGTGTTTAGAAATATCAACTGGCAGGGTTATCAACAACTGCTAGGAATTTTAGGCGATCGACGCGCTGCGAAGCTGACATTCGATCGAGGAACTTTAGAAATTACGATGCCGTTAGAAGAACACGAGTTTTCGGGACGTTTAATTGAGCTTTTTATTCGGATTTTAGTCGTAGAGCTAGGTCTGAAGATTAAAACAATGGGTTCGACAACACTCGATCGATCGGACTGGGATCGCGGTGCAGAGCCAGATAATGCCTATTACATTCAAAATCAACCTCGTGTAGCTGGCCGTAAAATAGATTTAGCCACCGATCCACCACCCGATTTAGTTGTAGAAATAGATATCACCCATACCGATATTAACAAACCTGCTCTCTATGCTAGCATGGGCGTACCGGAATTCTGGCGATATGATGGGAGCAAATGGCTGATTTACCAGCTAGAAAATCGAGAATATTTAGAGGTATCTAATAGCCCAACTTTTCCGATCGTGCCTAAAGAAATGCTCTACGAATTTTTGGCAGCAGCTCAAACAGATGAGGTAGAAGCGGAGACAAATTTACGCAAGTGGGTAAGAGCAATGAGCGGCTTAAATCAAAATAGTATTTAAGCCGCAGCACCAGATTTAACTATGGCACTTGGAGATTGATCCACCCTTGTTCGGGAATGTGACTGCGATAGCGACCACAATCAGAGAACATCAACGCCATTTGCAAGCCATAATCGGGTTCTAGATTGAGATCTG
>JANPJH010000101.1:0-44329 GCA_031425415.1 Chamaesiphon sp. VAR_61_metabat_425
TATCGATCGAGTGTCCCTGTGCCCCATTTAACTCAACCAGAATAGCTGCTTCATTCTCGCTTAACTGTTGTGCCAACTTGGCAAACTTTGTCTTTAATTCTGGGTTTTCATCTTGTGCTGCTAAAGCCTGCGCCCAATACATTGCTAAATAGAAATGACTGCCACGATTGTCTAATTCTGGAACTTTAGATGAAGGGGATTTCCCGTTATCTAAATACTGACCATTAGCTCGATCGAGTGTTTGGGCTAAAATCAGTGCATCTGGATTATGCGTTTTCTGTCCCAAATCTTCCAACGCCACTGCCAGAGCTAAAAATTCTCCCAGAGAATCCCAGCGCAAATGTCCTTCGGTGAGAAACTGTTGAACGTGTTTGGGTGCAGAACCGCCCGCACCAGTTTCAAATAAACCGCCGCCAGCGAGTAACGGGACAATCGAGAGCATCTTGGAACTCGTACCTAGTTCGATAATCGGGAATAAATCTGTCAGATAATCCCGCAACACATTTCCAGTGACGGAAATAACGTTTTTACTAGCTTTGATTTGTTCGCAGGTAAACCGCATTGCTGCGACAGGTGAGAGAATTTGAATGTCTAATCCAGTCGTGTCGTGGTGCAGTAAATACTCGTTCACTTTCTTCATCAGATTGGCATCATGGGCACGATGTTCGTCCAACCAAAAAATCGTTGGGCAACCTGTGGCTTTGGCTCGATTTACTGCTAATTTCACCCAATCCTGAATTGGTAAATCCTTCGTCTGACACATCCGCCAGATATCGCCCTTTTCGACAAGGTGTTCCATTAATGTCACTCCAGTGGCATCTACAACGCGCACCACACCATCGGCGGGAATTTCAAAGGTTTTATCATGAGAACCGTATTCCTCGGCTTTCTGCGCCATTAAACCCACGTTGGCGACGTTGCCCATCTTCGTGACATCAAAGGCTCCATGCTCTTGACAGAATTTGATACACTCTTGATAAATCGTCGCATAACAACGATCGGGTATCATCGCTTTCATATCATGAGCCTTGCCATCGGCGCCCCACATCTTACCGCTCGTCCGAATCGCCGCTGCCATCGACGCATCGATAATTACGTCACTGGGTACATGGAGGTTAGTAATCCCTTTATCGGAATTAACCATTGCTAGCTGGGGTCGATCGAGATAAACTGCTTGTAAATCAGATTCGATCGCGTTTCGTTCCGCTTCAGGTAGAGATTGAATCTTGCTATAGACATCACCAATCCCGTGATTGGGATTTACCCCCAGTCGGGCAAAGGTATCGGCATATTTAGTAAATACATCCCGATAATAAACGGTAACGGCGTGGCCGAATAAAATTGGATCGGATACCTTCATCATCGTTGCCTTAACGTGGAGCGAGAGCAGGATATTTTCAGACTTTGCGGCTTGGATTTCTCGATCGTAAAAAGCCCGCAACGCTTTGACACTCATCACTGCCCCATCGATGACTTCCCCCGCCGTCACCGTTGTCTTTTCCTTCAACACCGTCACTGCTCCATCCGCTGCCACTAGCTCGATTTTTACCTGTCCCGCTTCCTTAATAACTACAGACTGCTCGCTTCCATAAAAATCACCACTTTCCATGTGAGCCACATGGGTTTTAGACTCTGCCGCCCACGCGCCAACTCGATGGGGGTTTTTCTGGGCATACTGTTTCACCGCCGCTGCTACCCGTCTGTCGGAATTGCCCTCGCGCAAGACAGGATTCACTGCACTACCTAAAACCTTGGCATATCGTGCTTTAATCGCCGCTTCTGCTTCATTTTGCGGTTCGGCTGGATAGTCAGGCAAATCGTACCCCTGCGATTGCAATTCCTGAATCGCGGCGATCAATTGGGGCACAGAAGCACTGATATTCGGCAGTTTAATAATATTAGCTGCCGGTGTTTTTGCCAGTTCGCCTAAGATTGACAGGGCATCGGGTTGCTGTTGGGTTGGTGTCAAACGTTCGGGGAAAGTCGCAATAATCCGCCCAGCCAGAGAAATATCACTAGTCTCGATCTTCACATTAGCAGCTTTGGCAAATGCTTCAATAATCGGCAGGAAGGAATAGGTTGCCAAAGCCGGAGCTTCATCGGTAAAGGTGTAAACTATTTTCGAGGTTTGGGCAGTCATAGATCTTCCTGAATGTGTGGCTTTGGCAATGATGAATGGTTCCAAACCATTATTTTGACATCTCTGGGGGTTTTGTTGGTATCGCAGTTGTCATAAGCAACCTGAAAAAGCGATTAGCAGTACAAGGAGATTATGCCTAGATACATATTGCAGCATAATAAGATTATTGCAACATGGAGCCAGTCGGTAGCATTGAGGGTGCTATGGTGTAGCTAAGGTGGTTCCTAATAATGGTAGGCACTGCTAGCCCTACTGATAGTTTCTATCTCTGCCAACTCTCAATTCCCTAACCTCATGATTCGAGATGCTACACTGGCAGACTTAGCCGAAATTGTGGAGATATACAATACATCAATTCCTGGACGATTGGCAACGGCAGATCTAGAGCCAGTGACAGTTGCCAGTCGCATGGATTGGTTTGCGACGCATACACCCGATCGCCGTCCACTCTGGATATTAGAAGTAGATGATAAAATTAGCGCATGGTTGAGTGTTCGCTCGTTTTATGGACGGGATGCTTATCGCCATACAGTAGAGGTGAGTGTATATGTATCGCCAGATTACCACCGCCAACACTTGGGAGATCGGTTACTCACCCACGTCGTCGCTACTAGTCCTAGTTTGGAGATTCACAGTATAGTTGCATTTATATTTGCTCACAATCAACCTAGCCTAAATTTATTTAAAAAACACGACTTCCAGCAATGGGGCTTTCTCCCACAAATCGCCGAACTCAATGGAATCGGGCGAGATTTAATAATTTTAGGACGTAAAGTTTAAATCTAAAGCGTGGATTTATTTGACAAAGAGAGATTATTTCATGATGAATGGGCTTCAACAATCGATGTTGAAGGGATTCAG
Source organism: Chamaesiphon sp. VAR_61_metabat_425 (assembly GCA_031425415.1). Taxonomy (GTDB): domain Bacteria; phylum Cyanobacteriota; class Cyanobacteriia; order Cyanobacteriales; family Chamaesiphonaceae; genus Chamaesiphon. Next base: position 3,002 of record JANPJH010000101.1, read on the forward strand.
GTGCGCGACTATTTTGAGGCTTGTACTGCACCGGAAAATCGATACATTTTACAACGGCTAGGCGATGTTCGGGGCAAAAAATTATTAGATCTAGGTTGTGGTGCGGGAGAAAATAGCGTCTACTTCGCTAAAAAAGGGGCAATCTGTATTGCTAGTGACTACTCACAGGGGATGGTAGGAGTTGCACTCAATTTGGCTAAACAAAATAATGTGCAGATTGAAGGGGCGATTGTCAATGCAATGGCGATCGATTTTCCCGATCGTAGTTTTGATATTGTCTATGCAGCTAATTTATTACATCACTTACCCGATCCCCAAGCCTGTATTCAAGAGATGCACCGCATTCTTAAACCGGGCGGGAAGGCTTGTTTTTGGGACCCTCTTAGGCACAATCCGATTATTAATATTTATCGGCGGATTGCCACTCAAGTCCGGACTGAAGATGAAATGCCTTTAGACATTCAGATTGTTGATTTTATTCGATCGCAATTTGCCCAGACCGAGTATGATACTTTTTGGTTGGCTACTTTATGGATTTTTATTCAATTTTATGCGATCGACCGGATCGATCCTAATCGAGAACGCTATTGGAAAAAAATTATTATCGAACATCAACAACTCGCTCCCCGCTACCAGTCACTCGAACAAATCGATCGCATATTAAAACAAATACCTGGCTTGCGTAAATATGCCTGGAATTTAGCAGTAGTCGCAACGAAGGTAATCGACTAAAGTAACTCTCCCCTTCCACCTCTCATGAATATTTATGTTGCCTTACTCATTGGCTCAAATACCCGGTTGGACACAGGAACTTTATCAAGTGATTGCAGGGGATATTGGGCGGATTGCCTGGAATATTTTTCTAGCATTAGTTCCACTAACTTTAAGCTTTTTTCTGTTTAATCAACCTCGCTCTCGCTGGATGACTGTCAGCACTTGTGCCATTTTAGGTGTGAGCTTTGTTGTGGGAATTAAAAAATATAGCAATGGAGATATTCTCTTATCTTTAAAGCAAATTTTACATTCATTATGGGGCGTTAGAGCTGTTTTTTTAGCAATTGCAATTGGTTTAATTATTATCTTAATGGCGATTGATATTAGATCGAGAGTAGGGCAAGAAAATAGTCGATCGATCTCCTGGTGGATTGGGCTATTGATATTTATAATTTTTTTACCTAATGCACCCTATATTCTGACAGATATCGTTCATTTCTATGATGCAGTACGAAGTATTCAATCTGTATGGGGTATTACTTTAGTCATCGTGCCGATTTATATTGTTTTCATTGGGACTGGTTGGTTTTCTTATGTATTTTCATTGGTGAATATTGGTGAATATTTAGCAAAAAATCATCTCGATCGATATACAAATATTGCCGAATTAACCCTGCACTTGCTCTGCGCGATCGGTATTTATATTGGGCGATTTTTGCGGTTCAATAGTTGGAGCTTAATTACTGCCCCTAGAGATTTTTTAAGAGTTTTACCAGAAGAATTGATCGGTAAATTTCCTGTAGTTGTAATGCTAATAACATTTGGCATTATCATGGTCTTTTACTCGATTTGCAAAACGATAATTATCCAAAGGAGAAGTTAACCCAAAGAAAGCCTAATATTTAATTATTCATGATGGATCGACTATATTCAAGTACGCACGACAACTCGCAATTGATCGTGTCAAGTTCTAGCAGTTAGTAAATTTCTAAATAGTCGATACCATTCATGTTAGCGAAACATAGATCATTTATTAGTTATTTTTACCAGCGCATCTTTAACTGACTCAGGTAATTGACGCATGATTTTACCCTTTTCCAGATCGACGGCTACCAGTGTTACCACACTGGTGAGATAGACAATTTCGCCATCTGGTGACTGAATCTCATATTCCCAGACAATTCTCACCCCCGTCATGTCAATGGTTCGAGTTTTGACAATGGCGGACTCACCCATCCGCAAGGCATGTCGATACCGAATCGACAGATCTACTACGGGCAAATCGCAGCCCAGAGCCACCAAATCGGCAAAATCAATCCCGATCGAGCGCAGACACTCAACCCTAGCTTCTTCCATCCAGGTGAGGTAAGTACCATGCCAAACGATGCCCGCATAGTCAGTATGATGAGGATGGACGACGATAGGATACTCAAACCAGTTTTGTCCCGTGGCTTGATAAGATAAACCCTCGATCGCGCTTTCCGAGGGTATTTGAGACCGAATATCTGTAGTTTCTGGCATAATTTTTAATTTTAAGTCTAACAATGCGGACAAATTGGATTGTGCGTTATGTTAACTGAATATTAATCTCTAACCTAGGTATGAATATACGTCGGATTGCCGCACTTTTATTGGGGTTAATCATAATTGTTTTCAGCAATGCCCTCGTTGTCATCTTAGATCGCCATACTGTTGCAGCCGCATCCCCCGTCGAGATCGAATTTACCCCACAACAACGGGACATTATTAGACAACTCCAGCAGACAACTGTTATTTACTTAGGCGAAATTCACGATCGAACAGCAGATCGTCAGCAGCAATTAGCCATTATTCAGGCATTACTCACTCGGCAGCCCCGCGTAGCAATTGGGATGGAGATGTTTCAACGCCCAGCTCAGCCGATCCTCGATCGTTATTTAGCTGGTAAAATTACCGAAGCCGAGTTGCTCCAGCAGACAGAATTCGAGCTGCGGTGGGGATATAGTTGGGATGATTATGCTCCGCTCTTAAGATTTGCCAAAACTAATCGATTGCCGGTGATTGCGCTGAATACACCAACAGAAATTACGCGGAAGGTAGCTAAACAAGGTCTAGAGAGCTTATCAGGAGCCGATCTTCAGTATATCCCGCCGATTTCGGAGATCGATCGCAGCAATGTCAAATATCAGCAGATCGTTTTGGCTAGCTATCAACAACATGCAAAGAATGCGTCAATTAATAGTAAAAGCTTCGATCGCTTCTATACAGCCCAATTATTATGGGATGAGACGATGGCGGAACGAGTCGCCAATTTTGTGACCACCCAACCTAATTATCAGATTGTAGTCTTGGCGGGTCAAGCACATATCGTCCACGGGTATGGTATGCCCGATCGAGTGAGTCGTCGATTGGGGCGATCGAAATTCACCCAAAAGACAGTATTACTCCGCCAAGATGGTGAGGAAAAATCCACCGATTTTATTTGGAGTCAAGAGTAGCTGCTAGGCAAGTTAGGGACGAGAAGTACCCATCTGGTAAACCTTTTGGCTATAATGGATTGTCTGCTATTAGCTGCTGTGGCTGAGTGTAGACTGTGACATATCTTAGTGCTTAGTCTACCCAACACTCACCGTTCGCGAAGCGTGCCTTCGGCAAAGCGGTAGAGTGTGGGCTTCAAAACTCCAGACTTCCCATTTCAACCGCCGTCGCCGCCATGCAAACGAGTTTACATTTTGGTCTTACACAGCATCCAGAGGTTTTAGCTTTCGCTACTTACTCTTTGGCTTGCCTACTTTCAAGTCTTCGGCATCCACTGGGCAGCCTCCCTGTGTCCCAAGGAGGGTAATTTCTTACTGTCCATCATCGTTTGGGCTTTACCAATGACGACTTGGCTTCCCAAGTTGCGGAGTGACCTTCACTCGTTTCCTCACGCCTTGGTTGGTCAGCGACCACTTCTATATTTTACCATTTTCAACAATGCTAGTACTCAGCCAAAATGCTTGCTCACCTCGTCATCCACCTGCCTGCGCCCAAGAGCTGCGCTTGTCGGATGGCAGACAGGTGGAATCCTCGTCTCGCTCGTATTCATAAGGTAGGCGATTCGGGAGGTCTCCTCCCGAATTTCAGCCTACCGCCCCGTCGCTCACCTTGTCAGGTAGAGCGCGGGGCTTCTACTGTTTCAGCTAAAATATTTTCTTGACTTTCCCCGACAGGGATAGAAATCTTGGGAGATAAGGAGTAAGAATGACTCAAATAGTAATAGGTGATAATGAAGGGATTGATTCCGCGTTAAGACGGTTTAAACGCGAAGTCTCCAAAGCGGGAATCCTTGCAGATGTCAAGAAAAACCGTAACTTTGAAACTCCTCAAGAAAAACGGAAACGCAAAGCGGTTGCGGCAAGAAGAAAAAAACGCTTTTTTTAGATCATGAGTGATGAATTCGAGATTGTAATTATTGGTGCGGGGATGGCTGGGATTGCCTGTGCGATCGAATTGCAGCAATCTGGTAAAACTGTCCTCATCCTTGAAAAGTCGCGAGGTGTTGGTGGACGGATGGCGACGCGACGGTTATATGATACCTGTGCCGATCATGGGACTTGCTATCTCTCCCCCAAAGATCGGCGCTTTCAACAGGTATTCGATCGATTAATTGCCGCAGAAATAGTCAGATCTTGGACGAGTACAGTTCATATTTTAGATCGAGATGGTAACTTATCTCCAGATCCAGATCTTTATCCCCGCTATATTGCACCAGCCGGGATGAGTTCGATCGCCAAGTTCCTCGCCGCAGATTTGGATATTCGGCTTGATCGAAAAGTAACGAAGATTGAGGCGACTGGATCTGGTTGGCGGATTGCGATCGCCGGGGCACCCCCGACAGAAATCTTTGCCAAAACAGTCATCAGTACAATTCCCGCACCGCAAGCGGTGGATTTACTTGAGCCAATCGCCCACAGCTTACCGATCGATTCGATCGACCAACTGAGATCGATCGAATTCGCCCCCAGTATTACTGTAATGGTGGGATATACCCCCGCCCAATTAGCCGAGTGGTATGCACACTATCCCCATGTCTGTGCGGTGAGTTGCCCTGATGATACCCAATTAGCTTGGCTCGGCGTAGATAGTAGCAAACGAGATCTGGCAGCACCCCCAGTATTTGTCCTTCAGAGTACCGCTGAATTTGCCGAACACTATATCGCCCGAAACGATCCTCAACAAGCCGCCACAGCTCTATTAAGCCACGCTGGCGATCGATTTTTACCCTGGCTTGCCGCCCCTCAATGGCAACAAACTCAAGTCTGGCGATATGCTTTTGCCAAAAATCCCTTAACCGTCCCTTATCTCCAGATCGACCATCCCGCACCGTTGATTTTGACTGGAGATTGGTGTGGTGGAAGGAAGGTAGAGAGTGCTGTATTAGCTGGTTTAGCTGTCGCGGAATTATGCTTATCTTTGGGATCGAATCGTGTTGACAAATAAAAATTCGGTCACAATTTTGATCGAAACATGAACAAGCCTAATGTTAATGTAGATGAGAAGCATTTGGGCTAGTTTTTGATGACCTCTAGTTATTTGGTACCAAATGCCTTAGTTCACGTTATAAAAAATCGTAACTCCTAACTGTTTGATTATGGATGCTAGAGAACTGTTTGAAAAAGGTGGCTCGACGATGTGGCCATTGTTTGGTTTGTCAATTCTATCCCTAGCTACCATTCTGGAGCGGCTGTGGTTTTGGTTTAAGACACTTAGGAAAGAAGAAGAACTAGTCGAGCGCGTACTAGAAGCCAGTGGCAACGACCAATGGGATGAAGCCGCTCAAATTGCCAAGCAAGAACGGAACCGCAAACCGATTGGCCGTTTTCTCTATGCCCCACTCAAACGGACAAATCCCGATCCAGAAACCTTTAGACTCGCCCTCGAAGCTTCGGCTGAAGATGAATTAGCGACAATGCGAAAGGGAGATAAGACGCTCGAATCGATTATCGCGCTCTCCCCGCTACTAGGATTATTAGGGACAGTTTTAGGTTTGATTCGCTCTCTAAGTGGAATCAAATTAGGCGATTTAGGTACTTCGGCTGGTTCTAATGTCACACTGGGGATTAGTGAATCATTAATTTCTACAGCGACAGGCATGATTGTGGCGATTGTGAGTCTGGGTTTTTATCGGCTGTTTCAAGGGTTAACTTCCGGCCAAGTTAAGTTATTTCGGAATGCGGGAAATCAACTAGAGCTACTCTATCGCGAACATTGGTTGAAGATCGGGGGTAAATCAGATATTGGCGAACAAGAGACAGAATTAATTCGTTAAGTCTATGCACTATTCACTACTCACGATCCCTCATGAAAATTAAAACTGGCAACATCAGCGAAGAGCCGCGAATCGAGCTAGTACCGCTGATTGACGTGATTTTTTGTATTTTGACATTTTTCTTGCTGGCAGGGTTACAGGTAGCCAGACAGCAGGCAATTAGCGTCGATATCCCCAATGCTTCCACTGGTGCGCCAGCGGCACGGGAATTACTGATGGTGAGTCTCAATGATGCGGGGCAAATCTTTCTGGAACAGCAGCCGATTCTGGTGCCAGGGCAATTGGCTGAAGCAGTCAAGCTGTATCGTCAAGCGCGGCCGAATAGTTCGATCGTGTTGTATGCTTCCAAACAGGTTAGCTATAACAAAGTCGTCGAAATTTTGGATACCCTCAGAAGTGTGGCTGGCGATCGAGTGGCGTTAGCAACTTTACCCACCAATACTGTTGCCCCAACGCCACCAATTTTCACCAACCCAGGTTTCGGCTACCCTGGCATCCCTTATAACCCTTACCAAGCTGCTCCTGGCGGTTACATCCCCAATCCACAACCGAATGGCGGCGTTGTCGATCCCACCTTACCCAGTCAATCTAGCCCGCTGGTACCAGTCAATCCCAGCCCTGTTACTGTGCCAATTCCTTCAGCCACGTCCGTACCGACTCCAACTCCCAGTCAATCGCCGAAACCATGATGTCACCAACGTTAGCCTCGGATACAGTTGATAACAATCGACCATTTAGACTGAAATAGTCTCTCGTGGCTGAAGCTGGCGCATTAACCCAACAATCTCATCACAGTAGGCATGAAAGGTATGATGCCGATCGATCGAGGTGTGGCGATGGGGTAAATCGATTTTCAGTTCCTTTTGGACTCGCCCTGGACGGTTGCCAAGGACAAAAATTCGATCGGACAGAAAGACGGCTTCTTTCACATCATGGGTAATCATAAATACCGTCACCTTCGTGCGTTCCCATAGCTCCAACATAAATTGGTGCATGATTTCTTTGGTGTGAATATCCAGCGCACCAAATGGTTCGTCCATTAAGAGCATTTTGGGTTCGGAAACCAGGGATCTGGCGATCGCGACCCGTTGTTTCATCCCGCCAGATAGCTCTCTGGGTAAAGCTGTAGCAAATTTTTCTAGTCCGACGATGTGGAGATAATGACTCGCTCGTTCCCGCCGTTCCCGTTTGGATACGCCCTGAAGTTTGAGTCCAAATTCAGTATTTTGCTGAACATTCATCCAGGGATAGAGAGTGTAGTGTTGAAATACCATCCCGCGATCGGGACCTGGACTTGTCACTCGATTGCCCTCGATTCGCACTTCACCAGATGAAGGTCGATCGAGTCCCGCGATTTGGCGCAACAGCGTCGATTTACCCGAACCGGATGCCCCCACCGCACAGACGAATTCACCTGCTTGAATGGAGAGATTAATATCATCGAGAACGACGAGTTTACCTGTTTGAGTGGAGAAGTGTTTGGAGAGTCGATCGATTTGGACAAACATCTTGGTTAGGGGGTAGAGGGTAGAGGGTAGGGAAAAGGGGAAAGGGGAAAGGGGAAAGGGGGAAAGGGGATACCTTGTGGTCTTGGTTATATTTCTTGTTTAAGCCCTAATCCCTATCCCCTAGCTCACGTAGACCAGCGGCACATGACGCGGATGGCGGATTGGAAGAGTAAGTCGAGAATTAGCCCGATGATGCCGATGACGATGAGTCCGACGAAAATTTCGTCGGTGCGGAGAAAGCGTCCGGCGACGCTAATTCTGCGTCCTAGTCCCTCTGTTGCTGCAACTAGTTCGGCGACGATGACTAATTGCCAAGCTGCTGCTAGGTTGATCCGACAGGCATCGAGGATACCAGGAATAACGTGGGGGAAGATGACGCGCAGGAGGGTTTGGAGCCGATTACCGCCGAGCATATAGGTGGCTTCGATTAGATCCTTGGAGACAAATTTCACTGTGTCCATTACCATCAGGGCATTAAAGAAAAACGTCCCGGCTAAAATTAGGGTAACTTTAGGTTCTTCGCCGATGCCTTGATAGATAATCAGGAGGGGAATAAAAGCCGGAGCTGGCATGTAGCGGATCAGTCCGAATAAGGGTTCTAATAGAGCGCGAATGCTGGCAAAACTGCCCATGAGAATGCCGATGGGGATGGCAAACAACATCGAGAGCGAAAACCCCACTCCCACCCGCCACAGGCTGGCGATCATGTCTTGCCAGAGTTCGCCAGAGGCCCCCATCCGAATGGCTGCTGTCCACACTTGACTGGGTGCAGGCAGAAACTTAGGATCGATCGAGCCAAATTGTGTTACCAGCCACCACAGCAGCAGCGGTACAGCGATCGAAACGAATGTTAATCCTAGACTCAGTGGCTTGGGAATGTCTTCTGCCAGTCGCCAAAAGACAGTGGGACTGAGAGTAGTAGCAGGTTTAAATGATGGGGGCGGCGACTCGCGCATAAACTCAAGAGGTGCTTCTGGTGGTTAAGGCTTTTTCATTTTGGCGGCATAAGCTTTGACAAAGCGATCGTCAAATAGTTTGGTCAAGTCAGGTTTGGTTTTTGCCATGCCAATTTCGATTAGAAAGTCACTCATTTTTTGTGCTGCAAAGGGGAGAGAACTCATATCAGTTCCAGGTTGAAATGCTTTGAGATTTTCCTCGATCGTGAAAATCTTGGTACCGCCAGCATATTCTTGATACTCAGCCGGAGTTACGCCACCGCGTTTGGACATAATCGCGATCGATCCGGCTGGATCTGTCTTGAGCGTATCCAAGGTGGCAAACCAGCTATCTACCATCGCTTGGACTTTTTCTGGGTGAGAAGTGAGAAATTTCCTACTCACAACCAAATGATCGGAAATCGCACCAGGAAAATCTTTGGAACTAAAAATTTCTTTACTACCTTTGAGTTTGAGTGCCTGGGTCGTAAATGGGGCAAAGACGGCAACTGCATCCACTTTTCCGGCGACAAAGGCAGCGGCAGCTTTACCAGTTTCCAGGGGCACAAATTGGATATCTTTAGCTGTTAATCCTTGTTTCTTCAATCCTTGCAGCAACAGGAAATGATCGACAGTACCTTCTTCGGCGGCGACTTTCTTACCTTTGAGATCGGCGATCGAGTTAATCCCACTGCGGGCGATGACTTTATCATTACCAGTCGAGTTATCATTAACTAACACCACAACTTGATCCGCGCCACCAGCAACCGAACTAATTGTATCGCCCAGCGTCTGACTATTGGCATCAATTTGTCCCACAGAAAGGGTGCTAATTGATTCCAAATATCCATCGAACCACTTCAAATCTACAGCAACTTTATTGGCATCAAAAATCTTTTTCCCGAGCGCAACTTGCCACGGAAACCAACCTGGCCACGCGCTAAATCCCAACTTGACACTGGCTTCTGTCGGTGTAGCTCCGGTAAGTGTCGATTCCGGTTGCTTAACCCCAGGATTACTACAACTACCGATCGGCATTGCCATCGTAAATAGTAATAAAGTCACAAGTAGCGATCGCCGTTTCATAGTAATTTCTCAAAAGTATAACTAGTGGTTTGAGATCGGCAAGATCGAGCGACTTCTGTGATAATTCACAACTTAAACTACTCAAAAGCCCAGGAGAAACTTTTGCAGATTTTAACTGCCTAGAGTTCCTCCCGGGCTTTTCTCCCGCCGTGTAGTCAGCAATTGTTGTCGAACGACAAATCTGCTGACCCGTCTCTCTCGGACCAGCATCGGATAGAGAGACTTGCCCTCTTTATTGATCGGAACCCTAGAGACTGAAATTAATTTTTAGAATTACTGATATTCAAGTAAAGCATTGCCATCAAGGTATCAAGTAATACTCAGTCAAATTGTATCTTTAGTTACTTTTTTAAATTGATTCTAAAAAAATATAATTATAGAAGGATAAATTATCGTAATCACAAAAAAATGACCAGCCATGACTACAAATTATTATTTTGTAGGGGTTGATTTCGATCGCAGTTCTCATTTAAGATGAGCAAAAAGCAATTCCAAACAATTTAATAAGCGAGGGAAGCTTCTAGGGTTCCGGTGACTGGGATAAATATTCGTCACGGCTGGTCCAAGAGAAGCAGTTGGGAGTAACATCTCCCAACCACACGGCGGGAGAAAAGCCCGGGAGAACCATACAGATGCTAGAGTTAGCCAGATTTGTTAACTTGATTTCTGTTGGCACTCCTGGGCTATTTTGGTAGCAATCGATTGTGTATTTTAATGTAGAACGCTGAGGAAAACTTTATGAGTGCAACGCTTTCCACCGATCCTGGTTTAACTGATATTTCCCCTATCATTTCGACAGCCGTAGATGCGATCGACCCTACCCTCATTTGCCTTCAGGAAAAGCTCCCTGGTGGTGCTTACTGGCATGGTGTCATCAAACGGGGCAAAACCCTTCGGATTCAAGATTTAGCAGGTTCTCAGGGGGTCTCGATCGTCTGTTACAATGCCGATAATCCGATCGAACGGCTGAATGTAGCGGATACCGCCAAGATTCAGTTCAACGCCTTTTTGGGCAAGGGTAAGGTGATGTATTCAGACATGGGGCGAATTCTGTTTTCAATTACCGAAGATACTTCTGGATGTCACGATCTGATCTGTGGTTGCAGTAATGCTGCCAGTAATGCCAAAAAATATGGCGAAGGTGATTATAATAATTCTCGCAATAACTTTTTAAAGGCTTTGGGCAAGCGGGGATTGACACGCAAAGACTTGATGCCAAACCTCAACTTATTCAGTCGGGTGATGGTGTCGCCAGATGGAAATTTAAGTTATGCAACTGAGAGCGAAAAGCCTGGTAGTTTTGTAGACTTGCGGGCAGAAATGAATGTTTTAGTGGTGATTTCTAACTGTCCTCATGTTTTACATCCAAGTACTGAATATCAGTCAAAACCGATTCAATTAACAATTTGGAATTCGCCAGCCCCTGGAGAGAGGGATCTTTGCCGAACTGCTAATCCTGAAGTAATTCGAGGATTTATTAATACTGATGCGCTGTTTGCTCAAGATTAAATTTCATGGCAGATCGACGGATTTGGTAATAGCGATCGAGAGTTGTTGCAATACGGTTCGGTTAGTCAGCGACTGAAGTCGCCGCTATTGTTGCAAAGTCCGCCTTCGCGGACTAAAACTAGCCACAATATTTGTTTAACCGAACCGTATTGAGAGTTGTTGGTGAGGCGGGCGGGTTTTGGTCTAAATCTTCAGTTCTAATTATAGTAGTTACATAAACCCGCCCCTACACATCCCCTCGATTGACTGACGATGATAGATGAAATAAACCATCCGATCGATTCTAATTTACAAACTATTTAGAGAGATAATCATCATGACTTTAACCACAACAGTTGCGACAGTCGATCGATCCTTATTAACTCCCGAAACAGCAATTTATGACGAAGTAATTCCCGCCCGTCAACCTTGGTCGCGAGCGATTAAAAAAGGGCAGATTTTACGCATTATCGACCTGCAAGGCAATCAAGCTGTAGATACACTATTCTACCGCGCCGATGATGCCTCTGAGCGTTACAGTGCGCCAGATACGATCGTCCACCAAGGAAATATTTTCATCACCACTGGCACCGAAATTATGTCCAATGAAGGTAATGTGATGATGACAGTAATTGCCGATGAATGCGGACGGCACGATACAGTCGGCGGTGCTTGCAGTATGGAAAGCAATTCCGTTCGGTATGGATTACACAAAAAGCATTTACATGCCTGCGTGGAAAACTATCTGCTGGAATTAAGTAAATACGAGATGAACAAACGCGATCTCGTCAGCAATATCAACTTTTATATGAACGTCCCTGTCAGTGCCGACGGCACCCTGGAAATCGTCGATGGCATCTCCGAAGCCGGCAAAATCGTCGAACTACGCGCCGAAATGGACGTAATGGTCTTAATTTCCAACTGTCCCCAAGTCAATAACCCCTGCAACGCCTATAATCCCACCCCCATTCGATTGATGGTTTGGGACAAACCAAACCATGCGTAGGTTGGGTTGAACGAACGTGAAACCCAACAATATTAACAGCAATATTTGTGGGTGTTGGGTTCCGTGCCTCAACCCAACCTACAAATCTAATGTGATATCGGGAAGATGGGGAGACAGGTATAGCCATCCTACATTACATCTAAAGAGGAGCTAATTTAGGTTGGCGGTGTGCAGATTGTTCTTTCTTAGCTTGCGCGCTGCCAATGAGCGACAGTCGAAAAAACAATCCGCAAAAGACGCAAATTCGTCGATCGACTAGTCTAGAAACCCCCGATTAATCTATCCTGGGACAACTACAAGATATCCAACTCGATTCCTACAGTTCGACCCTTTGGAGGGGGTTTGGGGGAGCGATGCGCGCTCGTCGGGTTCCCCGACGTAAAAAGCGCATCAAGACAGGCAATCGCCTTCCCCAACGGGGGGGTCTGGGGGGAGGGCACCCCCCAGATCCGGGTTCTGCTCCACAAGTAACTAAACGAACGCAAATCTAGCAGATAATCGCCATACCCAAATGTTCAAAAAAATTCTAGTTGCCAACCGAGGCGAAATCGCCGTAAGGATTCTCACAACCCTCAACCGTCTTAATATCCCCTCCGTCGCCATCTACTCCCAAGCCGACACATATACCCCCGCCGTCAACCTCGCCACCGAAGCCATCTCAATCGGTGCCGCCCCCGTCTCTGAAAGTTACCTTAACTGGGAACGCATCCTAGAAGTCGCTCAACAAACCGGAGCAGACGCAATCCATCCCGGCTACGGATTCCTCAGCGAAAACGCCGAATTTGCCACAGCTTGCGAGAAAGCCAATATCACCTTCATCGGCCCCACCCCAGACCAAATGCGACGATTTGGACTCAAACACACCGCCCGCGAAATCGCCGCCGCCAATCAAGTCCCACTCCTGCCTGGAACCGGACTACTAGACAACGTAGAACAGGCACGGGAGGCAGCAAAATCGATCGGGTATCCCGTCATGCTCAAAAGCACCGCAGGTGGTGGCGGGATTGGCTTACAGCTTTGCCATAGCGAAGAACAGTTGGCTCAGGTGTTTCCCTCGGTGCAACGTCTGAGCCAGAATAATTTTAGTCAGGGCGGGCTGTATTTAGAACGCTATGTGGAACGGGCGCGACATATCGAAGTCCAGATTTTTGGAGATGGGCAGGGTAAGGTGATTGTTTTGGGTGAGCGGGATTGTTCGCTCCAACGGCGCAATCAGAAGGTAATTGAAGAAACCCCCGCACCAGAAATTGACGACAGCCTCAGATCGCAGCTTTATGGGGCAGCATTACGGTTAGGGCAAGGAATTCAATATCGATCGGCTGGTACGGTAGAATTTATTTTTGATGTCGATCGCCAGCAATTTTACTTCCTCGAAGTCAACACCCGCTTGCAAGTCGAGCATGGCGTAACTGAAGCGGTGTATCAAATTGACCTAGTAGAATGGATGATTCGGCTTGCCGCAGGCGATCGCAAGTTCTTTGATGCTCGACTATCTCCCCCACGGGGACACTCAATTCAAGTCCGCATCTATGCCGAAGATCCTGGTAAGAATTTTCAACCCAATTCAGGCATCTTAACTCAGGTTAACTTTCCCGACGGGGTGCGTTGTGATACTTGGATCGAGACAGGGGGTGAAGTTACGCCTTATTACGACCCCTTGCTGGCTAAACTAATAGTCTGGGGCGAAAATCGCCCAACCGCGATCGCTAATATGCAAGCTGCCCTCGATCGAACTCAAATCGCCGGAATCGAAACCAATCTCGACTATCTCCGCCAAATCCTGACGGATGCTAGTTTTAACCAGGGTAAAGTTAGCACCCAATTTCTCTCAAACTTCCCGTATCAGCCCCACACCATCGATGTTCTAGCTCCCGGCGCATTCACCATGATTCAGGACTATCCCGGACGGCTGGGCTACTGGAATGTGGGCGTACCGCCATCGGGACCGATGGACGATCTGGCGTTTCGCTGGGCAAATAGGCTGCTCGGCAATCCTGAATCCGCAGCAGGACTAGAATGTACGGTGACAGGGCCGACGTTACGATTTAATGTCGAAACTGTCATTTGTCTGACTGGGGCACCAATGGCGGCGATTTTAGACGGCGTAGCGGTGCCATTTTGGGAGACTATACCTGTGAAAGCGGGTTCGGTGTTGCAGATGGGGGCGATTCAGGGGAATGGGACGCGATCGTATTTAGCCGTGCAGGCTGGCTTCGATGTCCCCGATTATTTAGGTAGTAAATCGACATTTACCCTGGGTAAATTTGGCGGACATTGCGGGCGGACGCTGCAATTGGGCGATGTCTTGAAATTATTTCCAGGCTCTGGATCTGCGCCGATCCAGCAATTACCAGTAGCATTAATCCCTCAATACCCCACCCATTGGACGATCGGGGTGCTATCTGGCCCCCATGTGGCACCGGATTTTTTCACGCCAGCCGATATCGAGATGCTGTTTGCGACGGATTGGGAAGTGCATTATAATTCCGCCCGCACCGGAGTCCGGCTGATCGGCCCCAAGCCAGAGTGGGCCAGAACCGATGGTGGTGAGGCTGGGCTACATCCATCGAATATTCACGATAATGCCTATGCGATCGGCACGCTGGATTTTACGGGCGATATGCCGATTATTCTCGGTCCCGATGGCCCAAGTCTGGGGGGGTTTGTCTGTCCCGCGACGATCGTCTTAGCCGAACTTTGGAAAATCGGTCAACTCACACCGGGCAATACCGTCAGATTTCAGCGGTTAACCTGGACAGAATCTCTGCAACGGGAACAAATTCAGCGACAGGAACTGGAAACCCTAACATCCTCCACCCCACCAACTGTAGTTGCGACCCGTTACGACGATCCAATTTTGCATGAAATTCCCGCCACAACCGATAGCATCGCCGTCAAATACCGTCGATCGGGTGATAGTAATCTCTTAGTCGAATATGGCGACCTAATTCTCGATCTCAATCTCCGATTTCAAGTCCATGCCCTCATGAATTGGCTGATCGAGCATCCCTTACCGGGGATTATCGACCTCACCCCAGGGATTCGATCGCTCCAAGTCCACTACGATCGCCAGATTTTAGCCCTCGATGATTTACTCACAACATTAATCGCCGCCGAATCCGAATTGCCCGACATCGAGGCAATGGAAGTCCCCACGCGGATCGTCCATCTTCCCCTCTCCTGGGATGACGACTCCACCCAACTGGCGATCGATAAATACATGCGATCTGTCAATCCCAAAGCACCCTGGTGTCCCAGTAATATCGAATTTATCCGGCGGATCAATGGACTAGACAACATCGAACAGGTGCGCGAGATTGTCTTTAATGCCAGCTATTTAGTCTTAGGCTTGGGCGATGTTTACTTAGGTGCGCCCGTAGCTACCCCTGTAGATCCGCGCCATCGGCTCGTCACGACCAAATATAACCCCGCCCGCACCTGGACTCCCGAAAATGCCGTCGGCATCGGTGGGGCTTATATGTGCGTCTATGGCATGGAAGGGCCAGGTGGCTATCAGTTTGTGGGACGCACGGTGCAAATGTGGAATACCCATCGGCAAACGGCAGATTTTCCGGCGGGGCAACCCTGGCTGCTACGCTTCTTCGACCAAATCCGCTTCTATCCTGTCACCCCAGCGGAATTGCTCCAACATCGCGCTGATTTCCTTCAAGGGAAGTTCAAACTCAAGATTGAATCAACTACCTTTAATCTGCGCCAATATCGCGAGTTTCTCCAGTCGATTCAGCCAGAAGCGATCGCCTTCAAAACTAATCAACAAGCTGCCTTTGAAGCGGAACGCGATCGCTGGGCAGCGGATAACTTACTCGTAGATTCTAGCGATGTAGCTGTAGATCTAACACCGGAAGCTGAATACACACTACCGCCGAATAGTCAAGCTGTACTCGCACATTTACCCGCCAACGTTTGGCAAGTAACGATCGAAAAAGGTAGTACGGTAGTTGCCGGAGATCGATTGATAATTCTCGAATCTATGAAAATGGAAATCACGATCGCGGCTCCCAGCTCGGGTACTATCCTCGAAATCTTCTGTACCCCAGGTCAAATGGTCACTGCGGGACAAATGTTAATTGTAATCCAAGAATAACTCAGATGGAATCAACTGTAGAACTAGCCGTCAATGGTACCCTAATGCGGGGTTTAGAACTCAATGGCAACTTATTAGCTGTCGGCGCAACCTTTAGCCGTGAAACTACTACTGAAGCTGCTTATCGGATTTGGTCGATCGGCGATCGACATCCTGCGATGATCAAAGTTACCACGGGCGGGGTCGCGATCGCTGTAGAAGTCTGGGCTGTGCCCGTTAGTGGCGTGAGTAAGTTGCTATTATCAGAGCCGCCAGGACTCTGTATTGGCAAAGTAAAATTAGCAGATGGAACCGAAGTTTTAGGCGTATTAGGCGAACCTTTTCTATGTGAGGGACAATACGAAATTACTGCCTGGGGTGGTTGGCGGGCTTACATGGCGAGCTTAGAAACTTCCAAATAATTAATGACTCCCAATACGGTTCGGTTAGTCAGCGACTGAAGTCGCCGCTATTGTTGCAAAGTCCGCCTTCGCGGACTAAAACTAGCCACAATATTTGTTTAACCGAACCGTATTGCAATAACTCCAACTTTGTCCACCGATACCCTCTACCCGCTCCAAAACCAGCCCTAGCTTGGCTCTAAAGCATCTTTGAGCGCGTATGCTACCCGCTGCTGTTCTTCGATCGTCAGTTCGGGGAACATCGGGAGGGATAATACCTCATGGCTAACTTGTTCAGTGATGGGGAAGCTTCCGGCTGGGTAGCCGAGATCTTGGTATACCGACTGCAAGTGTAAGGGGAGTGGGTAGTAGATCATCGAAATCACGCCCGCTTCTTGGAGACTGGCGCGTACTCTGTCGCGGTGCGCCGATGGTTCGACTCCTTCCGGCGCAATGACTCTAATCGTATATTGATTCCAGACGGAGGTACCCCCAGCTATAGATTTAGGCGTAATAACCCCTGGAATATTGGCAAGTAACTCTTGATATCGAGCAGCAACTTCATCTCGCTGTTGATTCCAGCGATCGAGATGTTGAAGTTTCACTTGTAAAATTGCCGCTTGTACAGCATCGAGACGGCTATTTACACCGATCTCCTCATGATAATAACGCTGACGGCTCCCATGCTCCCGAAACATCCTTAAATCGGCAGCTAGTTGCGGATCGTTGAGCGTTACTGCCCCACCATCGCCACAGCCACCCAGATTTTTGGTCGGGAAGAAGCTAAAACAGCCGAAATGTCCGATGCTGCCAACTTTGCGATCGTGCCACTGGGCACCCGTCGCTTGAGCGCAATCTTCAATTACAGTTAGGTTATGCTGATGCGCGATCGACATCAACGCCGTCATATCTAGTGGTTGCCCAAATAGATGTACGGGCATAATTGCCCTAGTGCGGGGATTAATCGCCGCAGTTACTTGATTGAGATCGAGATTGAACGTAGCTGGATCGATATCGACAAATACGGGTTTAGCACCCACCGCACTGATCGTTTCAGCCGTGGCAATAAAGGTAAATGGCGTGGTAATTACTTCGTCCCCTGCGCCAATGTGCATCGCTCTCAAGGCTAAGTACAGAGCGTCTGTGCCCGAATTACAAGCCACACATTCAGTCGTGCCGACATAACTCGCAAATTGCTGCTCGAAGCTTTGCACCATCGGGCCACCAATATAGGCTCCAGAGGCGAGGACTTCTAATACCGCTGCACTGACATCGGCACCGATCGCTTGATACTGCCGTTTGAGGTCAAGAGGGGGGATGTTACTCACAACAGTCTAACCGTGAATTTCCCATCAATTGTAGCGGAATAGTCTACCATCGCGATCGCGATCGGCTTAATTTCACCGAATATTCAGTCGATCGCCACGTCAATTGAATGCGATCGATCGCCATGAACTGAAATACTCCCTCGAACGAGGATGTTAGAATAGTGACATGTATTTCTTAACGGGCTGATGACACTAACCATTGACCTACCATCAGAACTAGAGCAGTATCTCTTGCAGGCAGCTCAAGCGCAAGGGGTTTCGCTTGAGACTATGACATTGCAAGTGTTGACAAACTCTCTCCCGATGCTCGATTCGAGCAGCTCTGCCAGTGGGCAAACACCAGCCACAGCTTTAAAACAACAGCGAGTGTTTGGGCAATACCAGGGCAGAATTAGGATGAGCGAAGATTTTGACGAGCCTTTACCAGATGCTTTTTGGTTAGGCGAGTCATGAAGTTACTGCTAGATACAAACGTTTTTATTTGGCTCAATGTGCGGACGTTACAGCGGTTGAATCGGCATCCGCGTTTTGATACGTTGATTATCTATGACGATAAGTGGAAGGCTTCGGGGTGTTAGCGGATTTGGGTTAGGTTCTAGTGGTTAGGTAGCAACTGTGCAGACAATTTTCTAAAGGCTGTAATAATTAGGGGATAAATCGATTTGTATTTTATAATTATTTCGATAATCCAACTATTGATCATCTATATCTTTACAGTCAATATTTTCGTTCTTTAAATTCTCAATCAATCTTATCAAATTGGAATCTGTTCTTCCTTTATGCCCTAATACTTCTACAGCTTTACTCATGTCAGAGATAGCTCCTTGTTTATCTCCCATGTCAAGTTTAATGGCTCCTCGATGACGATAAATATCTTCATTAAATTCACAAATTTGAACAGCTTGGTCAAAATCAGCAATAGCCTCTTTTTTATTTCCTAATCTTGACTTTGCAATTCCTTGTTGATAGTAAGCTGCCGCACAGTCAGGTTTAAGTTTGATGACTTGACTAAAATCATAAGTGGCTTCTTTCATATTACCCATTTTCAAGTTAATAATTCCTCTCTCATAATAAGACTCGTAATACTTAGAATTAAGTTTAATAGCCTGACTAAAATCATGAGTTTCGTTAAAATCATAAAATAATTCTGATTTAATAAAACCTCTGAAATAATAATACTTTGCACAAGTTGGATTGAGTTGGATTGCTAGATTGAGATCAGCTATAGCACCTTCTTTATCTCTTATCGCACCTTTTTCATTTCTTAACTCTGATTTAATAGTGCTCCGCTTATAATAAAGTTCAGAACAAGTTGGATTCATCTGAATTGCTTGATTGAGGTCGGAGAGAGCACCTTCTTTATCTCTTAACTCTGATTTAATAGTGCTCCGCTCATGATAAAGTTCAGAACAAGTCAGATTGATCTGAATTGCTTGATTGAGGTCGGAGAGAGCACCTTCTTTATCTCCTAAAGCCAAGTTTACTATACCTCTACTACGATAGAAATCAGCACAAGTTGGATTAATTTGTATTGCTTTATTAATACTAGAAAGAGCACCTTCTTTATCCCGCATATTTACTTTGAGGATAGCTTGCTCATGATAGAATTCAGCGCAAGCTGGATCGAGGTAAAGTGCTTGATCAAGATCGACTACAGCACCTTTTTTATCTCCTAAAATCGCCTTTAAAATACCTCTTTGATGATAGGCTTTAGCATGACTGGGATTAGCTTTGATGGTTTGACTAAAACAATAAATAGCTTGGCTTTTGTTGTCATTTTTAAACTCAATCATTCCTTTTTTATATTCAATTTCTGCTTTTTTCAAATCAATTTTATTGTTAATAATTTTTATTTCTTTAGCATCGGTTTTTGATGTTTTGTTACTAACTAATCTATTGATAAATATTTCTACATCTGCATCACTAACTTTAGACGAAAAATTACATATTTCTCCCTTTGCAACTATTTTATTATGCGTATCTATATTTTCCAAAGAAGTTTTGTGGACATCAATATTTTCTAAAATTAAATTTCTACATTTATCAGCCTCATGTAAATTATCTGCTAATCTCCAGCAGTCAGCAGATCTTTCCCATGCTTCTATTTTTGCAAAATTTTCAGCAGCTTCTGGATATTTTCCAATCTTCAACAGTAATTGAGCAGCTTCACCATATTTTCGATCTATGAGTAATAACTCTATTTCAATTTCTCGGCAGAGAGTTTCATCTTCAGATTTCGTTGCACATTCTAATGCTTGTGCAAAAAGTCTCGCACCTTGATAATAGATAGCTCTCTCATACCAATCTTGAGGATCTATAGATTGAGCTTGGTTAAAAGCTTCATCAATACTCATGGGTATTAAACACTCTGCCAACTCAGATCGTTTCCATAGATCCGGTCTTTCTGCTTCACAGATATTGAGCAGACGACGAGCACGGGTAATAGCTACATATAAAAGATTGAATTCTAACCGCAGCGATGGTTTTTGGTGCTCTTTTAATTTTTTAGAAGAATTCAGTGCATCAGCCCACAGACTTTTGCTATTCTCAAAGAAGTCAATTAAGTAGATAGTATCAAATTCTAAGCCTTTAGACCCTTCAATTGTGAAAATTAATGCAGTTCCTAAAGCTTCATTTAACTCTTGTTTACGCTTTTCATTTCTGACTAAAATAGCATCAGCCGCGCCTAGATTAATTTGTTTGAGTTTGTCGCTGGAAGCTTCCACTAGCCGAGCTAGTTCTCCAGTAGTACTTTGCGATACTTCTTGAGAGGGTTGTGATTCGGGGAATAGTTTAAACTTTAGATTCAGTATCTTAATAGCTAAAGATCCTAATTTACCAGTGCTACGGAAGTTAGTAGATAAGTTTTCTTTAGTCCATTTTCGATTTTTCTGATATAGTCTTGTGGTTAAATCCCCCCATCTAAAGCCGCTAGGACTAATCATTTGATTTATGTCGCCAGCACAGAAAATTTGCCCGCCTTGTACTATTAGCCCAATTAAGAATTCTAACTGAATCTCTGTAAAATCTTGCACTTCATCACATACAATTAAAGCATAAGGATTATGATTCTCTATTTTAGTAATTTGCAGAGCTGATCGTGTTAGATCTATCTCGTCGGCTAATTGCTCACGATTTAAATACTCTTGGTACCATTGAGCTAATTTGTAAATGATGCGGCGATCTTTGCGTTGAATAAGGTCAGATCTCTTTCTTCCTAGACTTTCATATTCATTTTCACTCATTAGATAGGATTGAGGCTGTTCTTTTAAGTTCGCACCCTTAATAACACTTCTAATTTCATCCCATATTAAGGATGGTGGGTACACTCTACTTTCCGGCTTTTTAATGTATCGCTGGTAAAACTGTGGATAATCTACAATATGACGGTCAAACTCTTTACCAAAATCTTTAGCAATCTTTAAACATAAATCTCTAATAGTCAAAAAGCTTGGCTTGAGGGAAAGACTTTCATAACTGTTTCCCCATAGCTGCTTGAACTGTTCTTCAGACTCCTTAACCAAGATCGGATTATAAGCGACATAGAGACACATATCGGTTGGATTAGTTTCCAAAGTTCGAGCTAGTCGATACAGTCCAACTGTCGTTTTTCCAGTGCCAGCACTACCAGAAAGTAAGATATTCCCATCGGTGCTAATTAATTCACTTTCTTTTGGTGTCAGTAGTAGGCGTAAATCTGCTCCACTTTTTACCGCATTTTGCCATTCTTCCTCTGATTTGATAATTTTTGGTTCGAGAATTAACCACTTAATATTTTCTAGCACTTCATTTTTCAATTCTGATTGAATCTTTATTTCTTCTGTTTCCCACAAGTTGATTTTTTCTTGCTCTTCATCATTCAATCGATCAAAGTCTAGATCTAAGTTTCCTGATATTTCGACTATTTCTAACCTTTCCCAATTTCGACCGATTATCTTAGCCTGATGGCTTACGTCGTCATGCTCTACACAGATTGATTCTATTGCTCTGTATGTTTGAATCTGACCATCACTAGAATTGAAAGATCTATAAGTAAATAGTAAGCGGCTAGTCTGATTTATTCTAGCTTCCCAGACTCTTTGACTAACACCTTTGAGTTTTTTTACTCTCAACCCAAAGTCAAACTGTCCCTTTTCAACTTTCTTGATACACTGCTGAACTTCCTTCCCAAGCCTTAAATCTATGGATTTAAGATATTTCCACACTTCATCTCTAATTAAGATCGGCAAGTTCATGATAAAGTTTCAGGTAATAAGCTTACCAGCTATTGGTCAGATAACTGTAGTGTTCCCAATTCTGTAGATAAAATTTACAAATAGCGACTTGCTTGTGAGGTTCGATCGCTTCCGCTGTTATTTTCCTTTGATCTTCAGGCAAAATCCACTCAAAAACAATCAGGTTTTAGCTCCTCTAGCAATATTGGGCTACGATCGAGTCATCCAATCATTGATGACCTGCCATGACAGCCGCCCCATCCTCCCTTGGAACCCACCCCTGTTTTGGTTACACAACGCGCAGATCGGGTCTGGATTGCCAAATTATTAACCTGGGCTGACTTTTCAGTTGAAGGTGACAATCGCGAAGATGCTCTATCGAAACTAGACCAACAAGTCAAAGCCCAACTAGCCGATGGCGAGATTGCTTACTTAGACTTGCCATTGTTACAAGCAAAAAATCCCTGGCTAGCGATGGCAGGTAAATACCAAGATGACCCTAATTGGGACGAATATCAAGCAGCTATTGCCGCAGACCGCTAGATGACTGGTCTTGACACTGCTTGGCGTGATCACCAGATTGATCGCTACCAAATTCTACTCATACTCAACATGAATCCTGGCATGACTTCGTTACAATCGATCTCTGTCGGAGCTTCCAATATCTCCGGCGCTTGCCCCAGTCGATAAATCTCTACTTACGGATGCAATCGCGCTGAGGTTTCCTCAGCGTGCGTTGCACCAAGCGGCTGACTTTTTGGATTGATAAGTAACCCCAGTTTTACGCCCAGCCGTTGATACTCTTTCATCTTGTCCTGCAACGGCTTTAAGTTATCTGTAGCAGAGCGCAACTCAATGACAAAATCAGGCACGATCGGAATAAACCCGACAATATTTACTCCTTCCAATCGAGACTTCTCAATCCAAGAAACATCAGGTGTGGGCTTCCCGCCGCCAAGTGCTGTGAAATCATATCCTGTAGAAGAGTCAAACGATCGACCCAGATCGGTTTGTCGATTCCAATACCAAACTTGTCCAGACAAATCATTATTCCGTTCACCACTTTCGCCACCTACTGGAGCCATAACAATCAATTTGAAATCGGGGTCAATTCAAGGCGTAAGTCAGGATTATCGATGCAGAGCGCGTCGAACTGTTCTGGAGTCACCGTCAAAGTTGTATTGCTGACATCGAGTAGCAATGGCTGGGTACCGATAATTGGCGCAGTAGCAATTGTCATAAAACCTCCAAACGTTTGTGGGAGCTAGATTATGCACTCTTATTGTAGCTTGCCAAGTAGCCATAACAATTTCGGACAGTCCGAGCCAGGTTAACTTCCAAAATAGGGAATTTTACTTTATCCTTGACGAAGTACTACTACCGTTTTATGCTGATTCGTCTTCTATCCCTGGTTAAACCAACTGCCTGGTTGTTCCTATTCTTATTACTCACTGTCGCTCCCGCTCAGAGCTTCCAGCAACTGCGCGTTGCTGTCGCTCAAAAAATCTCCCAACTCAATATCGGTACTTCAACTACGGCAATAGTCAGCGACGGCAGCGGATCTAAATTAGGCGAGCTGCAACCCCAACAAGGTTTAGTCGCCCAAGCCAGGAACAATGAGATTAAAGTTGGCGATACTCAAGTTGCGGAATTATGGGTAAAACCACGGCAAGGTGGCTATGTCTGGATTGGCGATCGCTGGTATCGCGGTAGCGTTCGTGTTGTTCCGGCGGGGAAGCAATTGATGGCGATCAATCACGTCGATCTCGAACATTATCTCTACAGCGTTTTGGGGGCGGAAATGAGTCCAACTTTTCCGGCTGAAGCCCTCAAGGCACAGGCTGTAGCTGCTCGGACTTATGCCCTCTACCGCAGCCAATCTGCCCAGAAAAAGTTATTTGATGTTGATAGTAGCCAAGCCAGTCAGGTGTATCGAGGGTTATCTAGCGAAGCAAATACCACTCAATCCGCCGTCAATGCCACGTTAGGACAGGTTATGACCTATCAGGGCAAACCAATCCTCGCAGCCTTTCATGCTGCTTCTGGTGGACATACAGAAAACGTTGAAGATATTTGGTCGAGTCCATATCCCTATCTACGCGGTGTGCCAGATTACGATCTGGGTACGCCAGGATATGAATGGAGCAAGCTGTTTACGCCGAGCGATTTGAGCAAAAGTCTCAAAGTCAGTAATGTGCGGACAGTTGAGATTGATCGCACCACTCCGTTTGGCAGTGTCCTGAGCCTCAAAATTAGCGGTGACACCGAACAAAATCTGCTTGGTAAAAACGTGCGAACGGCTTTGAAACTCCGCAGTTTACGTTTTACAGTTACCCCTACCCCCGCCGGATTTATGTTCAAAGGACTTGGTTACGGGCATGGCGTAGGTATGAGTCAATGGGGAGCCTACAGTCTTGCCCAGCAGGGGAAAAAGTATACCAATATCTTGAGCCACTACTATCAGGGAGTGGAATTGGAGAAGTTCGGGAAATAAGAGAGTGGGTGGATGGGGAAACAAGAAAAATCGAATCAACCCCAACCTTTGGGGGAACTAGAGAGTGAGAATTTCGTCTCGATGCTTTTAAACTTTGATTGATAATTCCTAATATTGCGTGGTCGATCGAGGTCAAAATCAACGATCGGTGCTTAAGAACTCGCCCTCACAAGTAATTTCGTGTTATTAATAAGGATAATTATAATTAATAAATAAAACTTTTGCGATCGTCTCAAGCCGATTGCCCTTTAAGATCGCCATCTAAACATCTTCAATTAAAACACATCAACTACCGACTAGGATTTATCAGATTAGAGGATTAACAAGATTAGGTTATTGGCATCAACCCACTCTTTACCCTTTGCCCTTTACCCTTTACCATAACCCCTATGCGTGCCCTACTCGTCTATCCCCAGTTTCCCAAGACTTTTTGGTCTTATGAAAAGATTCTTGAATTAGTCGATCGCAAAGTGCTGCTGCCACCATTAGGCTTGATTACAGTAGCAGCAATTTTGCCCCAAGAGTGGGACATTAAAGTTGTCGATATCAATGTCCGCCCAGTCACCGAAGCAGAATGGAAGTGGGCAGATATTACGATTATGTCAGCGATGATCGTCCAGAAAAAAGATCTCGCCACCCAAATTCAACTCGCCAAACAACACGGTAAATTAGTTGCAGTTGGCGGCCCTTACCCTACATCTGTACCCCATGAATCTTTGGCAGCCGGGGCTGATTTCTTAATCTTAGACGAAGGGGAAATCACCCTGCCGATGTTTGTAGATGCGATCGCGCGGGGCGAAACCAGTGGCACCTTCCGCGCCAATGAAGGCGAAAAACCTGATGTCACGACTACGCCAATTCCTCGTTACGACTTACTCGAACTCGATGCGTATGATTCGATGTCAGTTCAGTTCTCGCGCGGTTGTCCATTTCAGTGTGAGTTTTGCGATATTATCGTCCTTTACGGTCGCAAACCTCGGACCAAAAACCCCGCTCAAATTATTGCGGAACTCGACAGACTTTATGAATTAGGCTGGCGACGATCGGTATTTATGGTGGATGATAACTTCATCGGCAACAAGCGGAATGTGAAGCTCTTGCTCCAAGAACTCAAAATCTGGCAGAAAGAACACGGCTATCCGTTCAAATTGGATACTGAAGCATCCGTCGATCTTGCCCAGGATGAAGAACTGCTCGAACTGATGGTAGATAGTAACTTCTCCTCCGTTTTCATCGGGATTGAAACCCCAGACGAAGCAAGTCTGGCAATGACCAAGAAATTCCAAAATACTCGCGGCTCACTCGCTGATGCGATCGATACCATCACCAGAGCTGGATTGCGCCCGATGGCTGGCTTTATCATTGGCTTTGATGGCGAGAAAACTGGGGCTGGCGATCGGATCGTCCAATTCGTCGAAACCGCAGCAATTCCTACGACCACATTTGCCATGCTGCAAGCTCTCCCCAATACCGCCCTTTGGCATCGATTGGAACGCGAAGGCAGAATGCGGAATGGCGATGGGAACATCAACCAAACTACCTTAATGAACTTCGAGCCAACGCGACCGATCGAAGAAATCGCGCGAGAATATGTTGATGCGTTCTCACGGCTGTACGATCGGAAGTCTTTCCTCGATCGTACCTACCGTTGTTTCCTCAATCTCGGTGCCCCACGCGGTAAAGCTTCATTCAAATTCCCCGAACTTATCGATTTACGGGCGTTGTCGATTATTATCTGGCGACAAGGGTTTAAGTATGAGACGCGCTGGATGTTCTGGCATCATCTGTTTGGCATCCTCCTCCATAACCCCGGTGTATTCGAGCATTACATCTCCGTCTGCGCTCACAACGAGCATTTCAATGAGTATCGTCAAATCGTCCGCGATGAAATTGAGGGTCAACTAGCCGAATATCTCGCTACTCGCAAGGACGTTGTCGATCTACCCGTCGTAGCTCCCGAAGCAGCTCCTAGCCTCCAAACTCTGAGCTAATCGAGCCGTTCAGAAACCCGACTTTGTTCAGAAACCCGACTTTTTGAAAAAGTCGGGTTTCTTGCATCCCTGGCATTCAATAAATTCAGAATCTGGGTAGGTGAATGGGCGATCGCATCTGCACAACACTCGATTAATTCTGTCTCAGTGCCATAACCATAAGTCACCCCGATCGAATATAAACCATTTCGTTTCGCACCGATAATATCATGCGATCGATCTCCAACCATGACAGCCCGATCGATCGCTATCTGGTGAGATAAATCCTAGTTTGGTTAAAGCAAATTGAATCGATGAAACGATCCCAATTTGGGGATCTGTGAGTGTTCCATCTAGATCGAAAAGTATGGCTTGATTAAGCATCGTTGGCTCCAATCGATCGTATAATCGTAGGCGAGATCGATCGATTAATTATCATGACCAAATATGTAATGTGGGGCAGTTATTGCGCCGATGTCATCAACCAACGCGTACCCTATCGAGACGCGCATTTAGCCGGATTAGCCCAACAGAAAGCCGATGAAATTTTAGTCACGCTCGGCCCTACTCAAGATCTTACTAAAGTCTTTGCCATCTATGACGCTAATGACGAACAGCAAGTTCGCCAACTGATTGAATCAGATCCCTATTGGGCGAATGGAATTTGGACAGCATATGAAGTCAAAGAGTGGATTCAAGCGATTTAGGTTAGGAGTTAAATATTGAAGCCTAAGAGGATGTTTGGAAAGTATAGTTTGCTACTTAGATCCTAGAGAATCCCCCAAACCCCCTTAAAAAGGGGGCTAAGATCCGGTCAAAGTCCCCCTTTTTAAGGGGGATTTAGGGGGATTTTCACCAATGCTGGTATAAACCGATCGATCTTGTCCGTATTTCCAAACATCCTCTAAGCTCCCAATACTTCCTTCCCGACAGCTTGATACTTAGACCAACCAAATTGGGCGCGCGGGTCGTTATAATCTCTAATAATTACGCCTCGACTAGAGGAACGCTCAAAGGCGACTAACAAGGGAATATCGGTCTTAAATAGCGGCATTTTTGCCTCTTCGAGAATCTGTCTGGCTGCGCGTCCGGTTTTGGTGCGGGAGTCTACTTGAGTCAGCAAAACCTTATACTTCGCGCCCAAACTTTCTAATAACTCAACTGATTTAATTGTCGTGTCAATATCGAGGTGATTGGGAGTTGTGGGGATAATCAACAGATCGCTACTCGCCACTAAATCCTGAAGTTCATCTTTTTCGGGACGGGCTTGGGTATCGGTGATAATGTGTGTATACTTGCCAATGATTGCTGTGGCACCAGCTTGAGAAGCCACTGTAAAGGGTAATTTATCTTCCCGCGACCATACTAACGCTGACCGATTTCGATCGGCATCAATGAGCAAGGTAGGTGCGTTTGCCTGAAGATATGCGGCGAGGTGAATCGATGTGGTTGTCTTGCCGACACCACCCTTAAGCGCAGTAATGGTAATAATCATTGCTAGCTGGGAGATAATCCTGATTTCTAGCAGTAGTTTAAAAGGTGGCGCGTACCTTTTAGCAACCCCGTAATATAAATTAGGGGTTCAAGCACAGGTGCTGTTGGTTAGTTGTGAATATACGGAGAGAAGAGGATTCGAACCTCCGTTAGGTGTAACCCTAAAACTGATTTCGAGTCAGCCACCATCAACCACTCGGACATCTCTCCAGGCAAGTCTGCCTTCTTGATCATACACTAATCCGCGAACAAAGCACCAGACCCTTTAAATGAGTTCTTCTGGGCGATGACTGTCTGCGGAACGATCCCTTTGGCATTGAAAATCGGCACACGCTTGAGGTTCATCACCTCTGGATAAGGAATAGTCTTAGCGGTATCGGGACTAGCCACTGTCCCTGTGGTTAAAATCGCCGCAATGGAGCTAGAACAACCAATAAAGGACAACAGTGCTTTATTCATGGTGTTTGACCTGATGTTTATGAAAGTAGCGTCTCGGTTAAAATTACTGGCAACCCGATCGTGAAGTAAATTTGACTAGATATATGTAATAATCTAATCGAAAAATTATCTACCGATCGCTACTTGGAATACATCTTGACAAATTGGCGGAGATTAAGTGCGTAAATTATCCATTTTCACAACATTTGGCGGTTATTTACCGAATCTGTGATAGGACATACCGCAATCTGTCGTAGTCATCTTTGAGAATTAGGCTGACAGTGCGCCCTGCCGTAACGAGCCAGGATCTGTCACGGGATCTCAAGGTATGAATTTCGCGGATTGTAGCGGCGGTTAGGGCTTCTACCGGCGCACCTTGCACCTGCAATAGGGTGCGCAGAAATTCTAACTGTTCGCTAAATTTAATAATCTCATCTGGATCGCACTGATATACCCCCTGATGGATTTGTGGCGGGCGAGGGGGGAGATATTGATACATTTGCCCCGTAGCGTCTTCAAAGCCAATAATCGCCGCTTTAAACTCTGTTTTGAGCATGGCGAAGATTTGAGGTTGCTCTTCGCGCAATTCGTCGAGAGACATCCCCAAGGCACGAGCGCGATGCACCGAATCGATCGGCGCAGTGGTAGCATGATAAACCACAGCAAAGATTTGATTGCCCGATTCTTCATCAGCAGCTTTGACGATACTCCCAAAAGTGGGCATTACAGCTAATTTCAGATCTTCTGGCTCCAAACATTGGGCGAGAAATTCGGTGGTAGATGTTTCAATTACCTCGGCAATATGCTGAGGCTGTTTGGCACTGCTGCTGAACTGGGGTAAGGGTAAACGCACGGATAGAGAGTAGGGGGTAGAGGTTGGATGGTAGGGATAGGATTTAACGCCCAAGATACTCAAGATCGGCTACTTTCAACCAAAATGTAACTCCTCAGCATCCCCTGACTATAGATTTGCTGGATCGATACCCAATTCCTGTAATTTTGTGGCTAGTTTTGCAGCACGTATTTCGGCATTATCTGCACGCATTTCGGCACTATCGGCACGTTGCTCGGCACTATCGGCACGTTGCTCGGCAGCTTGACGACGCAGATCCAAATCGACAAAACTTAAAAATGGTTGTCCGTCGGGGCGATAAATTTGGAGGGTATTGGGTTCGAGATTAAATCGAATTCCGAGGAGTGGACTCACCCATTGATGAGATTCGTCAATCGATTCTAATCTATCATCAGTCCGCAGCCATCCAGCAAAGTCAATCCGATCGGGGTCGTAAATATAATACTCTGTTACACCATAGTGATCGTAAAAACTTAACTTCCGCTGCATTTCTGCCAATCGATTTCCTGGCGATAAAATCTCGAAGACGACTTGGGGCGCGATTCCCGCTTCTTTCCACTGTTGATAGGAGCCTCTATCGCCTTTAGGTCTACCGATCGCTACCATAATATCAGGTGCTTGACGAGTGGTATTATTGCCTTCGACTGGATACCACAACAAATCTCCTGCTACAAATACATCAGGATCTGCTGCATACAAGAGTTCGAGATTTTCTTTGATAGTGACAATCCACCGAAATTGTTTGGTATTATCAGACATTGGATTGCCGTCGCAGTCAGGGTAGATAATTTCGGCAGTAGTTGAAGTCAGGACTGGTGCGACCATATGCTTTAGCTAGATCGATACTACTCTAAATTATAACTATAGCAGCTTAAATAATGGGGTAATAAATGTGGAGCGAGATCGATCGACTAATCCGAGCGCAACTTGGCGATTAATTCCGCCGATCGAAACTACGGGGAAAATTCAAATGGCGATCGATAGTTGGTTGCTCCAGCAACATATTTTAGGACATATTTCCCCCACTTTACGCTTTTATACTTGGTCGAATCCGACAATTTCGTTAGGCTATCACCAACGTCATTATCCCGAACATTGGACTAATTTAACTTGGCAAGATCGCCCGATCGATTTAATTAAACGTCCCACTGGAGGACGCGGGGTGTTGCATCAAGGTGATTTGACTTATACGATCGTTGGATCGGGTTTTGTGGGCAAAAGGGTAGAAATATATCAACAAATTTGTCAATTTTTAATTGATGGTTGGCGATCGCTAGGCGTAGAGTTATGTTATGGTACGGCTGGCCCGGGTTATATTCACAATCCCAATTGTTTTGGTACCGCCACAAGTGCCGATCTAGTTTGTCCGGATGGTTATAAACTGATTGGGAGTGCTCAACTGATTAAAGCTGGGGCAATTCTCCAACATGGTTCGATCAAACTCAATCCAGATTTAGATCTATTTAAGCAAGTATTTAATGAGCGTACTAGTCTTCCGTCTCCACATATTTTAAAGCTGACTAATTCTCAGATTGTCAATTCGCTAATTGATGCAGCTCAACGCCATTTTCAAGTAAAATTTGAGACTCAGCCATTAGCCGATCGCGAATGGTCAGAGATATTATCTAAATCATAATTCATAATTTCATGACTATCGATCGCAAATGGGCATCTAAAAAGAAACGAGCATTAGAAGTTCTATCTAGATTAAAACGCCTATATCCAGATGCGACATGTAGCTTGGATTATACAACTCCCGTCCAATTATTAGTCGCCACAATTCTCTCAGCTCAATGTACCGATGAGCGCGTCAATAAAGTTACCCCTGCCTTATTTGCCAAATTTCCTGATGCGCGATCGATGGCAAATGCCGATATTCTCGAAATCGAAGAATTAGTTCGATCGACCGGATTTTATCATAATAAAGCTAAAAATATTCAAGGTGCCTGTCGCAAGATCGTTGCAGAGTTTAATGATGAAGTGCCATCCCAAATGGAACACTTGCTCACGTTACCTGGCGTAGCCAGAAAAACAGCTAATGTCGTTTCAGCTCATGCCTTCGGAAATATTCAAGGTGTTACTGTCGATACTCACGTTAAACGCTTAACAAATTTGCTCGGTTTGACTACTCATCTCGATCCGATTAAAATCGAGCAAGATTTAATGAAACTAATTCCCCAAGTCGATTGGGAGAATTTTTCAATTATGACTATCTATCATGGACGAGCTATTTGTAATGCCAGAAAGCCCAACTGTACTGATTGTGAATTAGCCGAACTTTGCCCATCAGCTTATCAGATGGTGAGAGTGAAGACGAAATCTCGGAAGTAATTTCATCATAATTCAGGTCTGAATAGTTTGAGGAATAAGTGAAGGCATAAACTATCCAAAGCACAAGGTAATGACCAAGACTATCAAGCAGCAATTGATTTGCTAACAGAATAGCAACAGAGTAGTGGAAATTAGAAACTGTAATTAATTGCAGTACTTTTCTACACACCGAACAAACATTTCTACCCCCGTAGATAAAGCAGTTTCATCGAAGTCAAAACGTGGATGATGATGGGGATAAGCTAGAGATCGCTCTGGATTGGCCGAACCGAGGAAGAAGTAGCAACCGGGCACCTGTTGCAGGAAGAAAGACATATCTTCCCCGCCCATCGTTTGACACTCAGGTACAACCCCCATGGGAGTTTCAACGATATCACTCGCTACTGAGCGGACTAAATCGGCGATCTTCGCATCATTAACCGTTGGTGGATAAAATTTAATGTAGTCTAGCTTGTAAGTTGCCCCATGACTAGCACAAATTCCGGCGACGATCGCTTCAATTCGTTGGTGAAAAAAGCCTTCCAGCTCGGGATTAAAATATCTGACTGTTCCAGCCAAACTAGCAGTATCAGCAATCACATTTCGCGCCGTACCAGCATGAAATTCACCCACTGTCACCACCGCTGAATCGATCGGATTGACATTCCGCGAGACAATTGTTTGGAGTGCATTAACAATCTGCGAACCTAAAACAATTGAATCGATCGTCTGGTGTGGCATCGCTCCATGTCCACCCTTCCCTTGAATTGTCAGACTAAATCTTTCCACCGCCGCCATCAGTGCGCCACTCCGCACGCCGATTGTCCCTAACGGTAAGTTATTCCACAAATGCAGCCCGATGATGGCATTGACATCAGGATTGGTAAGTACCCCCGCCTCGATCATCGGTTTGGCTCCGCCAGGGCCTTCCTCAGCGGGCTGGAAGATGATTTTGACCGTCCCAGCAAAGTCGCTCTGATGTCGAGAAAGATAGTAAGCAGTCATCAAGGCGATCGCTGTATGTCCGTCATGTCCGCAAGCGTGCATCACCCCGTCGTGGAGCGATTTGTACGGCACCTGATTGGCTTCTTGAATCGGTAAGGCATCCATATCCGCCCGAATCGCCAGTGTTTTCAACTTGAAGCTAGTTTTCCGCCCTTGGATTGTCGCGACAATCCCCGTCTGAGCAATACCAGTTTGGTGAGCAATCCCCCATTCCTTGAGTTTACTGGCGATCGCCGCAGCGGTCAGTTGTTCTTTAAATCCAAGTTCGGGATGTTGATGAATATGCCGTCTAAAGGCTACTAGCTGCGGCTGTAAGGCTTGGATTTCTGGTCGGACTTTATCGGGATTAATCGGCTGAATTGGAGCGGTAGTAGCAAACATCTGGTGGTGGGGAGAAAAGTGCCAAAGAATCGAATTACCCTGATTTTAACGTTGTGTTTGATGATATTGGCAGCTGTTTGAAAAGTTTTATTTGCTACTCTCGCAAGTTCTCAATCCCCAGGCTGGGTGGGCTGTCTTGAACCAAATCCGCGTGATTCAGGTCGTTAATCTGTCGGGAAACCCGATGCGCATCCGCTGTTTAAGGGGGTTGGGGGGATCAGATCTATGCTGTTCAAACACTTTTTCAAGGCTTGATGAACTTATTGTCTTCATATCGAGTGCTCATACATCAGATTTTATTAATAGGATTTATCAGAACATCTCATTACTTATGGATTGCTATATTAAGAAACGATCGACTACTTTAGATTGATATGCCTAATTGTAGGAAATCAATATATGAAACAGTCAATCATCTCGACTCCTAATACCTCGATCGCTCCGTGGTTCACTAAGATTAACCGCAGTTATATTGTCAAGGCTTTGGAATTAGTGCAAGATGCAATTGCAATTTCTCTATGTATTGGATTGTTTGGCGTGATGGTTCTGCAACTGAAGGAAATTTTCCTATCATTAATTACCACCCTGAATTTTCATGAAATTACGGCAGATATTTTATTTATTTTAATTTTGGTGGAATTATTTCGACTATTAATTATTTATCTTCAGGAGCAGCGAGTTTCGATCGGGGTTTCGGTCGAAGTTGCCATCGTGTCCGTATTGCGAGAAGTCATCGTCAAAGGTATCCTGGAAATCGGCTGGCAACAAACGATCGCCACTTGTGCATTTTTAATTTCGATGGCGATCTTAATGGTGGTACGTGTCTGGATTCCACCTACTTTTGAGGGGATCGATCCAGAACATCAAGTTTCTCATCGACTCAAGGTCGGCAAACATGCCGATTAGCTAAAACAGCATTACTCTGAATCGCTCAACTGTCAAGCGATTCAGAGTAATGCTAGCGAGCTGACCTCACAAATTGCTAGAGTGCTGATTCCCATCGTCGATTGGCGTTATCTTCGCAGTACCCGACTCCCTGGCAACGCGAATCAACAGTGCCGATAATATCAATGTTGCTATCATCGAACTACCCCCATAACTAAACATCGGCAGCGGTAAACCAGTAGTAGGCAGCACTCCTGCAGCCACACCGATATTTAGCAGCGATTGGAGCACAATAAAAGTCGTACTGCCGATCGCAATTAGCCGATGCACTGGATGATTGCTCCGCATGGCAATTAATAAACCCAAAGTGGCATAGCTCATTACCATCATCAATAACAGAATAGTACCAACTAGTCCAAACTCTTCTGCAAACACCGAGAAAATAAAATCTGTATCCTGAATTGGTAGATAGCCTAACTTCTGCTGAGACAAGCCAAAACCGTTGCCAAATAACCCTCCAGAGCCAATCGCCATTAAACTCTGTACCAACTGAAAACCAGTCACAGTTGGATCTGCCCAAGGATCGATGAATGAGAGCATTCGCACTCGTTGATATGAATTGATCGTCAGACTCAATAATGCTAGCAACACCCCACCAATCGCTGCTCCACTTAGATACCGCAGCGGTAAACCCCCAGCAAAAGCAATTGTCCATAAACTCATCCCACATAAGGCAGTAGTACTCAAATTGGGTTGCTTTAAAATTGCCAGTAAGACGATCGCAAATACCCCCAACCACGTTGCTTTAACCTTGACTGGATAACGCTCCCAGCGTCCGAAAATCTTTGCTCCTTGCAAGACTAGAAAAGGTTTAATTAGTTCTGATGGTTGAAGCTGAATCGGTCCCAGCGAGATCCAGCGAGTCGCTCCCATCGTGTTTTTCCCCAGTCCAGTCAGGACTGTCAGTAACAGTAACCCTAAAATTCCGAGCAATCCCCAGTGTGCAACATTCAGCAATTTGCGGAGGGGTGAATGGACGACTAGATTGAAGATAATCATACTCGCAACAATTGCAAAAACTTGGCGGTTAAAATAATATAATCCGTCGCCTTTTTGCTCTGTTTCACCATGAAAGTAAGAAGCCGAAAATAGGACGATTAAACCGATCGCTAGCCAGAGAAAATTTAACCAGCGCAGTAGTCTGGCTGTCAGCGACCAGTCTTTGACAGTTGGGTCATAAAATGGAATCAGTAAGCGAAAATTCATCATCGAGAGTCGGGGTGTGAGAATTGGAGTGTGCTTGCTCTAAAGACCGAACAATCTGGCAAAATCACCTACATATTGACATAATCAACCACACTTAGAGCAGATTTGAGCAGATCTTCTCGCTTCTATCCCTTCTTGTCCAACATGCTCCAGGCTAATCTAGCTGCGCCAGTCATCCCCGCCCGGTTGCCAAGTTCTGCCCGAATCAACTTAAATCCCGGACGAGAAACAGCCATCACGCGAGTGTTAATTTCGCGTTCCGCAGCAGGCAAAAAATACTCAGCACTAGCACTAATTCCCCCACCGACGATCGCGACTTCCGGTGTGAGGACATATAAAATACTTGTCAACCCAATCCCTAAATTCCGGCCATAATTCTCCCAAAATTCTAGTGCTTCAGCGTCACCAGCGGCGGCTAAATCGCCTAGCTCATGTGGTTCCTTCCCAGTCATCCGGCGAATGGCATTGCCAGAGAGAAACTGTTCTAATGAACCACTATTCCCGCTCTTACAGGCATGTCCGGCTGGATCTAGAGTAATCAAACCCAATTCTCCGCCACTCCCTGCATGTCCCGTAAACAGCTCACCCTTGAGAAAAATTGCCCCACCCACGCCAGTCCCCAGCGTTAATAAGACCGAATTGCCATAATGTCGCCCCGCGCCTAGCCACTGTTCCCCCAATCCCGCACAATTCCCATCATTACCAACAACAGCGGGGATACCAGTCCGAGTTTGAAGTAAAGTCGCGATCGGAATATCGATCCAACCATCTAAATTAATGGCAATTTTTGCCACTCGTCCCGCTAAATCTGCTGGCCCTGGTGTACCAACGCCGATCGCGCTAATATCAGTCAAATTGACAGCTAATTTTTCGATCGCATACACCATCATATCCAGCACCGCATCCGGACGAGATGGTTGTGGTGTGCGGACAGTCAGCGACTGAGTACAAGTCCCCTCCCGCGTAAACCGCCCCAATTTAATCGCCGTCCCCCCCAAATCGATCCCAATTACTTCTTGCGCCATACCCTAAAAGTTCCCTTTACCCTATCTTGATTCGCTGTCTTGAAAAGGTGCTTCACTTGGGCAAAGCCCAAGAACGCACTTTTCGCTAAACCGTCGGGGAACCCGACGTTGGCGTAAGCCTCTCCGAAAGGAGATACGCGAATCGCTTTACCCTAAATTAACGTCCTCTCTCCCTCGGATTCACCAACTCACTCAACCCCTCTCCCAACAAAGATAAACCAGTCACCATCAACGTCAAAGCTAAACCAGGAAATAGCGTCGTCCACCAAATCCCCGTCGAAAGTGCAGGTAAAGCTTGCTTGAGATCGTGTCCCCATTCAGCCACTTCATCGGGTAAACCCAAACCCAGAAAGCCCAACCCACCCAAAACTAAAATTGCATCAGCAGCATTGAGTGTAAATAAAACAGGGACGCTTTGGACAACATTGGCAAATAGATATTTCTTCAAGACATGAGAAGTCGATGCACCCAAAGCCTGTGCCGCTTCCACAAACATTTGCGTCTTCAAACTTGCCGTTTGATTCCTGACCACTCGAAAATACTGGGGAATGTAGGAAATACTCAACGCGATCGCGGCATTAAATACGCCTTTCCCAACGATAAACGCTAACGTCACTGATAGTAATAATCCTGGCAACGTGTAAATCGTATCCATGATAAACAACAAGACTCGATCGAGATTGCCGCCTAAATAACCGCTGACCATTCCTAACGGCACCCCAATCAGCAAACTCATTAAAGTTGCCAAAATCACTACTTGCAGAGCCGCCTGGGTGCCAAATAGCGTTCTAGAGAAGACATCATACCCCTCCCGACTAGTTCCAAACCAATGTTTCCACGACGGAGCCTCATTGATCGGATTATAGGGCGGCATCTGGCTGCCTAATAAGTCTTGGGGATCTTGGAGCAAGCCGATTGCTTGTAAAAGTGGCGCGAATAGTGCGATCGCCACAAAGCTGGTGGTGATAATTAAACCCAATCCTAACAGTTGAGTAGAAAGCTGATGACGGCGTTCGTGCAGGAGTTGTCGAACCGAGCCGAGGGAAATTTTACTGACAGCCATGTAGATAGTGTGCAGCGATCGATGAACAGTTCAACTACTATACGTCGATCGGTCATCAAAAACGATCGATTCTCCAGTTTTAACGACTTTGAGTAGAAAATTCCTGCGGATCGATTCAGAATACCGACCAAGATGCAATCGTAATGAATAACAAGGGTATCATCACCTTGAGGACATAAAATCCATAATTGCGAGTTACATCGATTTGAGGCGAAGAGATTACGATTGCCAATCGAGGTGTGCCAGTGGCAAACCTAGTTCCAATCATCGGGAATAGAAGTAGTATGAGGATTGTTTCAAGTACCCGAAGATTTTAATATCGAAAGTCTCTAGACTTCTTGTAGTCTGACAGATTTCTGATTGTAAGATTATGTATTGAAACTAACGAAATAATCGATCAACGTTCACTTTACTAACCCCCTCAATATCTAACAAATATCCCTGCACCATTTCCAGTGCATATCGATCGGGTAAAACCTGTTGAAACTTACTAAACCGATAATTAGGTAAATTTGCTAATAAATACTCTTGAGTATTCTTAGCTTGCCAAAACTCCGGTTGTGTGATTTCCGAGATCGCATTCTCGAACATGGCTGGTGTTAAATGTTCGCCAGATATCGTTACTTGAAAATTATCCGCCCTGACTTCCCAACCCCACAGACATTCCAACCCATATTTGAGCGTGCGATTGATTCTCCCACCTGCATACGTCCACCATTGCACCTTTTCTTCCTCCCAAACTGTCCCTTCGATTACCTCCTGACAGCGTTCTTCGCGAGCATTATTTAATACCGATTTAGCGATCAGATCGAGATAAACCAAATCCTTTCTAGATTTTAATAAAGCGGAAATTTCCTGACAGATTTCCCAACCCAAAAATTGGGGAATAAATCCACCCCAAGTTGGTTTCTTGCCTTGGGGTGCAGGAGCAACTACAATCCGGCGATTATCTCGATCGATCGATTGGGCGATCCAGGCTCTCCCACCTAAAAGGAAGCAGCTAATTTCAGGTGTGAGGGTATCGATAAATTTATGTTCTAATGAGCCAATCGGTTGGTCTTCAATCGTATAAATTTCATATTGTTGTGGCGAACTAAATACTGCATACAAAGCCATAAAGTTCTTCCGTCCGAATACTTTTTCAGATTCAGATCCGATCGCCAGTAATCCCTCAGTTAGATAGAGATATTTAGTCTTAACTATATGCCTGATTAAGCGATCAAACTCCGCTCGTTTAATCCCTTTAAAATCGGAAATAGTCGATAATTGTGCCCACGCATCCCCTGGTGAGATCGAATTAAATTGCATCGTCAGTGCGAGTAATTGTTGGACTAATACCGACCAATTGCGATCGGACACCACGATCGATTCTACCCAACCTCTTCGGGCTAATTCTACCACCGCGATCGCTTGCAATAAAGCCGCAGAATTATCGATTAGAAACGTCGTATTCGCACCCCCACCCCGCCTTCCCGTCCGCCCCAATCGTTGTAAAAATGCCGAAACAGTATCGGGCGCATTTGCTTGCAAAACTGCATCTAAATCCCCGACATCGATCCCCAACTCTAAGGTAGAAGTGCAGACAATGCAATTATTCTGACCATGTGCAAACCGCTCCTCTGCCAGCACGCGCTCCTCCACAGCCACCGAACTATGATGGATAAACACATCAATGCCTCGATCCTGCATCGCATCGGCAATTTCCTCAGCTAAAGCGCGACTCTGACAAAATAATAGACTCTTTTTTCCCTGCGCCAACAAACTCGATTGATTAGCTATATCCAGCTTAGAATCCTGCATTAAAATCCGAATTTCTTTCTTACTCTGCTCCTTAGGCGGATCGATTTTACAGTGTGGACGCTCAGAACTCCCCTGCAACCAGTCCAGAATCGTGTCAGGATTGCCCACTGTGGCACTCAAACCTACCCGTTGGACATCATTCGCACTCACCCGAATTAACCGCTCTAAAACGGACATCAGCTGCGCCCCACGATCGCTCCCCGCCAGCGCATGAACTTCATCAATTACTACCGCCCGCAAATCTGCAAAAATCTCAGGATGAGGCACACTCGCCGATATCAACATCACCTCCAAGGATTCGGGGGTAGTCATCAATAGCGTCGCCGGCTGACGGCGGAAGGCTTTTTTGTGGGCGGGGTTAATATCGCCATGCCACAGAAATCTACTCAAACCGAGCATTTCAGTATACAGTCCCAATCGATCGGCTTGATTATTTAACAGAGCTTTAATCGGCGCAATATAGAGAATTCCCACTCCTTGTGGCTCCTTTTCCACCATCTGCGCCAGCAGAGGAAACATACTTGCTTCCGTCTTCCCCCCAGCCGTCGGCGCGAGAACGATCGTATTGTAGCCATCGAGGATTGCATGTCCCGCCAGCTCTTGAACTGGACGCAGGGATGTCCAACCTAAGCGGGAAGTGATAGCAGCTTGCAATCGATCGGGAAAACGGGAAAAGGCAGATGTCATAGTTATAATCGAGTAAATCTAGTACATCTTATTTAACGGCACGAGATGGAAGAATAGCTGAGACATCACGTTGACTTTGTCTCACCGCCAATCCGATCTCCAACCACGCAGCTTGCGTACCGTCTTTGGCGGTTGCTAACTTCATTGGAGAAATAACAGTCATCGACTGTTCGACACTATGTGATTATGCCAAAAATTTATACCCTCTACCATAACAACTGCCCCGATGGATTTGGCAGTGCCCTCGCCGCTTACTTAAAGTTTGGCGACAAGTCCGAATACATTGGTGTCAAACATCAACAAGATCCACCAGAGATGGAACCAGGCTCAGAAGTTTATATTCTCGACTTTAGTTACCCGCGACAGGTGATGGAAGAATTATGGCAACAACACACCCAAGTTATCACTCTCGACCATCATAAAACTGCTCAAGAAGCCTTACTAGGATTGCGTGGTGCCCTATTCGACATGAATCGATCTGGCGCAATGATTAGCTGGGAATACTTCCATCCAGACAAACCAATTCCAGATTTATTTAAATATATTCAAGACCGCGATCTTTGGCACTGGAAATTGGAGGGTACCGGAGAAATTGCTGCGGGATTACAATTATTATCACAAGAATTCGACCTCTGGATTGACTTACTTGTACCTGAAGGTTTAGGAAAGTTACGACAAGATGGTATGACTATTCTTAAATATCAAACTAAGGAAATTCAGGAGTTATTAAAGCACGTTTATCTAGATCATCTACCATCTTATCAAGCTCCGACTGGAGAATGGATAACTGGACATAAAGTGCCGCTAATTAATTGCTCCAATTATGATATTGTTTCTGACCTATGTCACAAAATGCTCGAAGAGTACCCAGATTATTCCGTTGTGGCTAGCTGGTTAAAAGGGAAGTCGAGTATCTCCTACTCTCTCCGCTCCCAACCCGATTTTGACTGCTCAGAAATTGCTAAACTCTATGGAGGTGGCGGACACAAAAACAGTGCAGGTTTCAAAATTGTCATCTAAAATGAACCATTCCCATCATTCGTGAGTTGACGAATATCCCCGATAGCGAAATTTTGCCTTGGCAGGTTAAGACTTTAACATGCTAATCCGAGGATACTTTAAACATTTTCTGTATTCTAATCCCTATGCTTAATAATCTTTTAACAATTAACTTGACTTAAGTCAAAGCATCCTGGCGAGTCGATCTTCTAAGCTGGATGTTGTCGAGTTATCCGTCCTCTCAGGAAAATTTTAATGACTTTATTTGAAAACTCGGTGGTGAAGCCGCCGTTGACTTAGCGGTCGATCGTTTTTACGAGCGAGTATTACAAGACGATCGAATCAATCACTTTTTTGCAAGTGTGGATATGGTCAAGCAGCGAGAACATCAGAAAGCGTTTTTTACTTACGCTTTTGGTGGAACCGACCAGTACAACGGTCGCTACATGCGGGAATCTCATAAAGAGCTAGTGGAAAAGCACGGTTTAAACAGTGAGCATTTTGATGCAGTAGCAGAGAATTTGATGATTACCCTCAAAGATATGGGGGTTGCTGAGGATCTACTCGCAGAAGTCGCGGCGATTGCTGCTGCACCTCAACACAA
>JANPJH010000102.1:0-26637 GCA_031425415.1 Chamaesiphon sp. VAR_61_metabat_425
CACCAAGTCATAGAAAATCATCTTGGCAAATTTCCCAATGTCGATGAAGATTTACCAGCAATCGAAACCAATGTTGTGAGGATCAAAACTCCCTATTAACGGCGACGACTACCACTCCCAAAACTGGAACGGCTCCGACCACCACTCCCAAAACTCCGACTAGAACCGCCAGATGGGCGCACAGTAGACCGAGATCCAGCCGATGGGCGCAAATTACTTGAGCCAAATCCCGAACCAGTCGCCCGATTGCGCTCGACGCTCCGATTGGTATTACTATTAGGTCGATCAAAATTACTTAAGCGTCCGGTCGTCCGTAGAGTTGTCCGATTCACTACTGCTGGTGGGGGGCTATTGTAGCGGGTTTGGTAACTCTGAACTGCCTGACCATAATTAGCTCCATAGCCGCCATAGCCATTCATACCGCCTGAACTATAGACAGGAGGCATATAGTACTGGGGTCTGAAGAACATATTACTAATTACCTGTCCAGCAACTTGTCCAGCTACGGCTCCAGCAAAAGGTTTCCAAAAACTAGATTCTTGTCTCACGACTACAGTTTCTTTTTGTCCCGTTTGAGGATTGGTCTGAGACTCAGTGACGTTGTGAACGTACTCAATTTTATAATCTTCGGGTAAATGAAGTGAAACTTGCCCGTTTTCGGACTTGAGATAACTTTTTTCATTCGCCTTAACTTCTTCATCTGTCAGCCGAGCCATCTGAAGATTAGTAGTGCGATATAGAGGAGGGATACCAGCCGGTGTATTCAGCAGCATCAGGTTATATTCACCATTAGCATCATTGTACGTGGCTTGCTGGACGGGATATTTACCATCCGCGATCGGTTTTCTATTTGTATTGTTACTAACGGTGGGCGATTGTCTATTTTGCCCCTGAGAAGACCGGTCTTGCTCTCCAGAGCCACAGGCTACTGAAGTTAAAGATAGGGTCAAAGCCATAAAAATTATCACTAATCGACGTAACATATAGACTGATTTCATGACTGTTGTATCTTCTTATTTTAGCTAATTCTCAGGTCAATTTACAATTAATAAGCTCAGCCGAAAGTGTGATTCTCGATCGCAGATTGATATCAATATTTACATTCATACTAATCGATATTCATTTACTTAAATAGCCAGTAAACCGATCGAGAATAGCTGGTTAACCGAATCTTTATGCCGATTGATGCTTGACTGTCTACAACGGAATTAACTCAGGGAAGTTTTGCAATACTTGATCGTCAGTAAGTTCATCGCCAAACCGGGCTGGAGAAAAGTGAACATAAATTGCTCTGAGGCGTTCTTGATAGTGAAGATTAATTAGAGATTTCAAGGCGATTTTAAGGGCAGACATATTCGAGAGATCGGTTTCGATACTCGGTTCTTCCCCTTCAACGGCAACAGTGATCATGACAATTAGGTTGCGGGTTGGGGGTAACGTTAATTGCTGGCTGGAACTAGCTGTGTCGCTCAAGTCTGGTTCACTCAAATACCGTGATGCCGAATCAGTAAATAATTCGTTGGCATAGTCACCAGCCCCGCCTTCATCCCAGAAGACATCACCTTCATTCGCTGCCGATCGCCAATAAGTATCGTACTGCAATAGATTTTGGCAGATTTCTACCATGCCCTCGCCGACAATCGTCAGATCGCCATCGGCTTCGATCGCCTGGATTGCTGCTTGATTTAAAATGCCGAGTAATGGAGATATTTCTTCACCACCTAAGTGCACAAAAATTCGGGCGACGACAAATTGGGTTTTGCCAGTTAGTTTATTAAATTGGTCGCGTAAACTCATAAAAATTAGGGGATAAGGGTTAGGGGTTAGGCTTTAGGGGGTAGGGGTTAGGTTTTAGGCCTTAGGTCTTAGGTTTTAGGGTTTAAGATATTTTTCCACTATTCACTATTCACTATTTCCTAACCTATCCATTCTAAAACACGATTCCAGCTCCACCAGGGGTCTCGATCGATATTTAACCTTTGACAAGTTGTACTACTTATGTATCCCACATGACCACCGTGGGGAGTGAGCAGCAAATCAAGATTCGAGCGAGTGTGGGC
This sequence comes from Chamaesiphon sp. VAR_61_metabat_425, assembly GCA_031425415.1. GTDB lineage: Bacteria > Cyanobacteriota > Cyanobacteriia > Cyanobacteriales > Chamaesiphonaceae > Chamaesiphon. The sequence goes on from JANPJH010000102.1 coordinate 2,061, forward strand.
AATATCGCGGAGTTCTTCGGCTAGAGTGGGATCGAACAGCGGATCGTCAGCCGCGTAGATAATCAAAACTGGTTTGGTAAGCTGTTCTAAGAAATAGAGCGGACTGGTGGCAGCATAATAATCCTGAACAGTATTAAAACCGAGTCGGGGAATCACCAATTCTCGATCGAATCCCCAAATTGTGGTCGCTTTCTTGATCGCCTGCGGATCGATCTGCGTGGGATGATGGTGATGAAGTCCCCAGGCTAATTTTCGCAGTTCCCTAGAAATAGCCCGTTCGAGATGTTTCCCCACCGGATGGGCCATCAGATAAGTTAAAGATCGATCGGATTCTAGACTCGGACAAATGACCGCACCTCCAGCAATTTCGGGTACGTCCTGTCCCGCCTTTACGCCCCATAGAGCTAGTTGCCCGCCTAATGAGTACCCCACCAGCCATATTGGTGCCGGACAGCCTAATTGAAGCGATTGGCAAGCAATCTGGACAAAATCTTCGCCCTCATGCAGACCGTCGGAAGTAAGTTGGGGCGATAGTTCGGCGGTCTTGCCGTGAGCGCGCCAGTCAAATAAAACGACGGCATAGCCTTCGGCATAAGCTTTTCGACCCAAGATTTGGAGGAACCATTGATTTTCTAAAGTTCCAGTAATCCCATAGGTAGCGACAATTGTCCCTTTTGGTTGGGGGGGAATTGCCATGATGCCAAAAATTGGTACGCCACCATCACCAGTAAAGACGTGTTCTTGATAAATTGGTTCTGACTCGACCGTGTATTTCTCCCAGTCTCGACTCATGCCCAGTGCGGCATAAAGTGTCATGGACAGACCAGATTTCAGCCACCAGGGTGGGTTATATGTGGGATTCAAACAGTTGATTCATTCCAATCTTGATACTATCTATTTTACCGCCTAAATAATCAATTTGCGGAATCTGTTAGGACAAACAATAAACTTCGTATCCCTAACTTCTTTAGAAAGTTGGTTAGATATCTTAACTATCGCAGTTATGTATAACGGTATCTACGAGCAATCTACGGGCATAATAGTGAGAGATATCTAGCCCAGCGTTATGATATTCATTACAGGCGATCGCCCATCGAAATCAAGCAGCTATGAATATACTGGAGCGCGATCCACAGATTTCCGCAGTCATCTTTGACCTTGATGGTGTGATTACTAACACTGTCTATTTCCATTATCTCTCATGGCAGCGATTGGCAGATGAAGAGGGAATTCCGTTTGACAAGTTGACTCACGATCGCGAGATGTTGGGGTTAAATCGAGAAGACGCGCTGGATTATCTCTTAGGAGATCGCCAAATTGATGCCTGGAGCCAGCAGGCGTGCTTAACCCGAAAAAATCATTACTATTTAGAACTAATTAACGAACTCAATCCCGAACATCTACTGCCAGGGATCGAGAGCTTGTTGGCAGAACTCAGCACAGCCGGAGTCAAAATTGCGTTGGGTTCTTCGAGTAAAAATGCCGAGTTAGTATTACAACGGTTAAAAATTCGGCATTGCTTCGATTTTGTTGCCGATGGGCATAGCGTTCCTCGGCTCAAACCAGCCCCAGATGTTTTTCTTCATGCTGCTGAGGCACTGGAAATTCCACCAGCGAAGTGCTTGGTGGTAGAGGATGCTCCGGCTGGGGTCGCCGCAGCTTTAGCGGCAGGGATGTGGGTGCTCGGAGTTGGCCCTTATGAACGATTGCAGCAAGCCCAGCTAGTTTTACCCACTCTAGCGGGAATTACCTGGGCAGATATCTTGACCAAGATCGACTATTATCAACACTAATTTATAATTCGTAATTCTCTGTGCAAATTACCTTCCTCGGTACATCTTCTGGTGTCCCCACTAGGGCACGCAATGTTTCAAGTATTGCGCTTAACCTGCCTCAACGGTCGGAAGTGTGGCTATTTGATTGCGGCGAAGCCACTCAGCATCAATTATTGCGTTGTGATGTAAAAATTAGTCAGATTCGTCGAATTTTTATCACCCACCTGCATGGGGATCATATTTTTGGATTGATGGGGTTGTTGGCAACTTATGGGATGGCGGGTAGTCCGGATCGCATTGACATCTATGGCCCACGGGGATTAGATGAATATCTCCGCGCTTGTCAGAAATATTCCTATACCCATTTTAATTACCCGATTAAGATTCACACGATCGAGCCAGGTATCGTTCACCAGGAAGCTGATTTTACAGTTAGCTGTATTCCGCTTAAGCATAAAGTTCCGGCTTATGGCTATCGAGTCAGCGAAACAGATCGTGCGGGGAGATTTAATTTAGAGCTAGCTAAGGAATTAGACATTCCATCAGGACCGATTTATGGCAAGTTAAAAAATGGTGAGACGGTGACATTATCAGATGGTCGAGTAATTAACGGTCGAGAGTTATGTGGAGAGACAGAAATCGGGCGAAAATTTGTCTACTGTACCGATACTGTTTATTGCGATAATTCAGTCGAATTAGCTCAAGATGCTGATGTCTTGATTCATGAATCTACTTTTGCACATCAAGATGCGGAAATGGCTTTTGATCGGTTACATTCTACCTCAACGATGGCGGCGCAAGTGGCTTTAGGTGCCGGAGCTAAAGAATTGATCCTCACTCACTTTAGCCCCCGTTACGCACCTGGTAACGCGATCGGGTTAGAAGATTTATTACAAGCCGCACGAGCAATTTTTCCGAATACGCGAATGGCTTACGATCTAATGACTCATGAAGTGCCGCGCCGACTCGGTTAACTTGCAGTTGGCAATCGATCCCATTCACGCTCGATTGTCGCTAGAGGACGCGCAAGCTTCGATTAGCATTACCCGATCGTCCAAATTAGTTAATTTTCGCGCTGAGGGCTGAGGATTTCGTAGAGATTGTGATTCAATATTGAGATGCTGTTTGCCGCGTTGAATGGCGCGGAGGACATCATTGAGCTGAAATTCCATCTCAGATAATACTCGATCGGCATATTCATCTGCACCGTCTTGAATCTGTTGACATTCTCGCAGCACCACCTCCCGCATCCGTTCCATTTCTTGAATGTTATGATGACGGATTCGGTCTACCTCTAGTGTTATTTGCTGTCTCATTTGCTCGCATTCGGCAATCGTCATTTGCCGCATTTGCTCGGCTTCAACTTCCGCTCGATCGATAATACCTAATTCATTGGCAACTTGATAAGCCTGACGGTTTGCTTCCGCTAGCAGTTGTTGTGCCTGTTGCTGAGCTTCTTTGATAATTTGATTTTTATATTCGAGGATTTCTTGAGCGGCTTTGAGTGATGCGGGTACGCTCGATCTGAGGATATCTAGTTGCTGTAACAACTCTTCCTCATTCACCATCGTTTTCCCCGTCAATGGTACGCGGGGACTATTTAAGATCGTTTCTTCTAATTCATTAATTTGCCCGAAGATTGTTGAGGATTCCCATGCGATCGCATCAGCTTCAATCTGTTGTTGGTAACTTACCGAGCTGGAGTGGTCATCATCAGCTAGTGCTGGATAGAAGGGTGTTTGTAACATTGATGCAGCTCCAAGGCGACATGAGGTGAAACGAGACGATCGAGTGAGCCATTAAATCTAGCAATTTCTTTAACAATGCTACTGCTGAGGAAAGAGTATTCTGTTGAAGTTGCCAGAAATACCGTTTCGATCTCACTTGACAAAGTTTTATTTGTATGTGACATCTGTAGCTCTTTCTCAAAATCAGACATAACTCTGAGTCCGCGTAGGAGCACTTGCGCACCAATTAGATGAGCGTAAGTTACGGTTAATCCATCAAAACTGTCTACTTCTACTTGAGGTAAATGTTGAGTAGCTGTCCGAATTTGCCGCAGACGTTGCTCGACAGTAAATAATGGGGTTTTACCAGGATTTCGTAGTACTGCCACTACTACGCGATCAAACATTTTACTGCCCCGCTCGATAATGTCTAAATGACCTAACGTAATCGGGTCGAAACTACCTGGATAAATCGCAATCACTATTGGTGTTGAGTTAGTTGGTTCAAGGTGCTGGGGTCTTAGAGGGGATCGATTGATGCTCGAAGACCCAATGTTAGGATTTTCGACTAGTTCACTTCATTAAGTATCAATCGACGATCGATAATTAATGTAACTTTCTAGATGAAGATTAGTCTAACAGATTCAATTGCTTTTAATAGTAAAAGTGTACTGACATTCTTACTAAAAAAACGTTGCTGCGATAGATCATACACATAGTTTTGCATAGTCGATCGCTTTTTCACAGTTTCTTCATAAGTTGCCTGGAATCGAATTAATAAAAAAAGATGTACACCATCAGGGTATACATCTCAACACGATTAATTTCAATCTTCAATTTGAGGTTGTTGAGGTTTACGAAACTGTTACCTTAATTAATCAAGATTGCCAAAAATGAAACTAAAATTCGACCTCAGCAGCTTGAACGCGCTCGACTTGTTTCTTCTTGAGTACGAGTAGTACTTGAGATAGCATAATCATAAAGACAAATGCCATTAAACCAAGAATGCGATCGGGATTTTGTAAGACAATTTCGATATCTTTTTGACCGAAACCACCAACGTTAGGATTATTAGTAATTGCTTGACCAGCAGTTACTGTTGCACCTTCGGCAATCAGGAATTCAGGTCCAGCAGGTACTTTATCAATTACAGCATCGCCAGTAGCCGGTTGGATGGTGACTTGAGTGCTCCCATCTTCTTGTTTAGCGATCGCCGTAACGTTCCCAGCCACAGAAGCATTGTAGACAGTGTTATTGCTCTTTTCCCCAGTCGGGTAAACTTGTCCGCGTCCGCGATTACCACCAGCATGAATTTGGTACTTACCGAAGTAAATTCCTTTGTCAGTTTTGGGGTTGGGAGACAAGACAGGGAAGATGATTTCTTGGTACTTTTCACCGGGAAGTGGTCCAATAATCACAATATTCTCTTTGCCTTCACCATAGGGTTGAAAATACAGCCCTTGAGTTTTTTCTTTAAGTTCGGGAGAGAGACGGTCTTCAGGAGCGATTTTGAAGCCATCGGGCAGCATCAATACTGCACCGACATTCAAGGGTCCTTTAACGCCATTGGCAGTCACTTGTTGAATGCTCTGATCGTAAGGAATTTTGACGACAGCTTCAAATACAGTGTCGGGTTTCACCGATTGGGGAACTTCGACTTCCGTGGGTTTAGCGGCAAGGTGACAGTTGGCGCAAACAATTCTTCCGGTTGGTTCGCGAGGAGTTAAGGGATAGGTTTGTTGTGCCCAAAAGGGATAAGCTGCGGCTGACTGTGGTGCGGCAACATCGCTGGCAATAAGAATACCAGCACTAGCCAAGATCGCGACAAGGGTTGTGGTCAACAGTCGCTGGCAACGTTGCCAGAGTAAAGATAAAGTTAATTTCATGGGTTAAGGATGACAGACGAAGAAAACTAAATAATATACAGATTTTGAGTTTAGGCTCTAGGTTTTAGGCTTTAGGATTTAGGCTTTAGGACGCTTGCGTCCTGTTTTTCCCTTTTCCCCTTTTCCCTAATTAAGCCCACCAAGCGGGTTCGTCTGTGCGGAAGTCGGTTTCTGTCCAGGGGGTGAGGGCGATGGTGTCGTTTTCTGTCACCGCAGCATGGGCGAGGGCGAGAGATTTAGGTGCGGGACCCCGAACCATTTTGCCAGCACTGTCATACTGAGAACCGTGGCAAGGGCACATGAATTTGTTTTCAGCAGCATTCCAAGGAACGACACAACCAAGGTGTGTACAGATAGCGTTGATGCCATAATCAACGATCGTGCCGTCAGCGACGACGATATAGGTAGGATCGCCTTTCAAGCCTTGAGCTAATGCGCGATCGCCTTTGGCTTTTCCAGCAATAAACGCACTAACTTTAACGTCATTACCTTGAGCGTCTTTAGCAGTTGCACCACCGCCAGCAGCACCACTAGCAGGTGGGACGAAGTAGGCAACAAAAGGATAAGCAGCACCAAGAACCATCCCAGTAATGGTTCCAAAGGTGAGCAGGTTCATAAATTGGCGACGACCAAGATCTGGTACGTCAGCGGAACTGGAAAGTTGAGCCATAAACTAACCGGATGGAGTGAATTTTGCGTCTATTAATTTTAATAGTTTAACTCAATACCCACGCCGCATCATCCGATTCGGGTCAGGAGATCGATCGCTTGTCTGTCGGAATTAATTTCAGCGAGATCGAGAGCCGTTAAACCACCATGATTTTTGCAGGTGCGATCGGCTCCAGCCGTGAGTAATAATTCGATGATGGCGAGATATTGGCGATGGGTTGCCCACATCAGGGCGGTCGCTCCCGTATCATCCCTAGCATTGAGGCTAGCTTTAGCGGCAATTAACGCTCGCACTAGTTCTAGTTCCCCCTGCATCGCTGATAGAATCAGTGGTGTTTGACCATCTTTTAAGATGCGATCGGGTGTAATCCCTCTCGCTAATAATAGTTGAGCAATTGCGGCATTCCGATTGACTACAGCCAGTCCAAAGGCGGTTACACCCTGCTGATGAGCATTCAGATCGGGGTTAGCCAAGAGAATAGCCTCGACTGCGGCTGTATGTCCGTGTAAGGTGGCTAAAACTAGGGGCGTATCTCCCCAGCTAGTAATTGTGTCTGGATTAGCTCCGTGCCTTAATAGTAGCTGCACTAGGTCGGGATATCCGGCATTGGCTGCGCCCTCTCCCTCAGAAATCGCCGCTAAATGCAGGGCAGTTTCCTGCTGTTGGGAATAGAGATTGGGGTCAGCTCCAGCAGCTAAGAGTGTCTTAACAATATTGATATTACTCGCAGCAGTAGCCGCGATTAGCGGTGTCCAACCATCAACATTTTGGAGATTGAAATCGGCACCAGCTTGAATTAGCGGTTCGATTAGGTGCGGATATCCTTGTTCGGCAGCAATTAACAGCAGACTATCGCCTTCATTATCCACAGATTGAGGATTAGCTCCGGCGGCGAGTAACAGGTTGAGGATCGTCACATCTCCAGGTTTCGGGATTAACAGGAGCGGAGTCTTCCCATCGCTGCGACGATAGTGGATATCCGCCCCAGCCGCGAGTAACTGCCGCAGGATCTGAGTGTGATTGTGGACGATGGCGATACTTAGAGCATTATCTTCATCGCGATCGATCGTCAACACATTTGCCCCTGCCGCGATTAGCAACTCGACAATTTCTGTTGCCCCAGCTAGGGTTGCACCCATCAAGGCAGTACTACCATCTTCATTGGTGGCATCTAGATCTACCCCTCGTTGGCCGAGCCTCTCACCAGGAGAATCGAGTAATTGCCTGACAACCGCCACTTGATTAGCCGCAGCAGCAAACATTAATGCCGTAGTTCCAAATTGGCGGCGATGGCGATTTACATCTGCACCATTGGCGAGGAGTAAATCGACAATTTCGGTAAACCCCCGTTGAGCCGCAAACATCAGCGCAGTGGTACCTTGAGCATCAGTAGCATCAACCTCAGCCCCTCGATCGAGAGCAGTGGCAACTTGACGCACATTACCCAGCCGAGCGGACTGGATCGAGAGGAGATTAAATGGATTGGAGGTCATGATTATTTCGGCGTTGGCGTAGCCTATCGAAGGTAATCGGCGATGCGGTGTATTTACCGTGACCCGATTCTCCGTCACAAGAGGCTATGCTAATGAATTTTATGCTAACTTCTATGAATATTCTTAAAGTTTTCTGTAAATTTTCCCGATCCTTATGGACTTCATTTCGGCTGACATCAAACCATATCTCAATTTTATCCATCCACCTCTGATGTGGATTCTGTTGGCAACTTCTTTGTATGCTGGATACCTGGGCTGGCAAATTCGGCGAACCCGCACGGCGACTGGTGAAGAAAAGAAAAAACTAATCCAGGGTAAATATAATGACCGCCATTATAAATTCGGCTCGATCGTCTTAGCAGTGATGGTGTTAGGCTCGATCGGCGGGATGACTGTCACCTATATTAATAATGGTAAATTATTTGTTGGCCCGCACCTAATTGCTGGATTGGGGATGACTGGTTTAATTGCGGTTTCGGCGGCTCTTTCTCCCTACATGCAAAAAGGTCATGATTGGGCAAGATACAGTCACATCGGCATTAATTTAGTTATTGTCGGTCTGTTCGGCTGGCAAGCTCTCTCTGGTGTTGAAATTCTCCAGCGGATTATTAGCAAGATGTAAGGTAGGGAGTTGGGAGTTGGGAGTTGGCTTTAGGACGCAAGCGTCCTGTTCATTCTCCCCTTTTCCCTTTTCCCTTTTCCCTAACCCCTAAATAATATAGTTAGTCACTTCTCCCTGAGACGCTTGCCAACTACGAGCATCATAGTAGAGATCTGCTAGCGTAATACTTGCCAAAGCGGCTTGAAGTTTTTCGTTGAGTCTGCGCCACACCATTAACGTCACCCAATCAGCGGCGAGACTAGCATCAGTTACTTGTGGGGGAAGAGGTTCGATCGATTCCCCAACTGCCGTTAGGATGTCATTCAAAGAAATTTGCGTGGGTTTTTTGGCGAGTTTATAGCCGCCGTGGACACCTCTTAGCGACTTCACTAGTCCCGCTCGACGCAATTCGATCAATAATTTTTCGAGATAGGGTGCGGGTAAATGTTGACGAAGGGCGATCGCATTGACGGAAGCTGGCCCATAACTCGGTTGTAAGCTGAGATCTAACATTGCCTTAACGCTGTAATGTCCGCGAGTAGTTAGTTTCACGGGTTATGCCAAATCGATCGATTCGACAGTGAAGGGTGAATTTGTCAGTACTCACGATCCTAGCAGGATCTGTCTAGAGTTTCTTGTGGTAAAACTATCGATCGCGGAGTATCGGCAAACAGTGACAGAAAATTACCAACTGTTAATCATTCACCGTTAGAGATTGGCTTATTCCTGACAAGAAATATCCCGATCTAGTTATGAGTATTTTTATGTAAAAATGCATAAATTCTCTTTGTCACTACAAATAATCGCAAATATATCGATTTGTCAAATCGTACACAAATCTCATAACATCGCTCGACTGCATTCATAATTCATGCTTTTCCTAAGGGGGAAGCTGTCTCAATCAGTAGATATCGTCAAAGGCGTAGCTCCGCATTCTCATCTGACTGAGATCTGGAGAAATAGCAATCATAATTCATAATTTCTATGGTATTTTGGATAGAAATTATTAACAAAACTACTCTAGTCAGTGTACTATAGTGATATCGGCTAACAGTAACCTCTGATAACTAATCACAGGTCGAGTTTAGCAAAACCGCAACGCCGGATAGCGTTAGATCCTCTAGTTTTAAATCCAAGTTGATGAGTAATAAAAAAACTATTGAGCCGTTGGTTGGCGAAGAACTGCTCCAAAAAGTCAAAGAACTCGGTAACGCGAGCAGAGAAGATAAAGCGCGGGAATGTGGCTACTATACCGAAACAAAGAACGGTGTCGAGCGCGTTAACATGATGAAATTCCTCAATGCACTACTCGATGCTGATGGCGTGCAGTTAGACAGCAAGCCAAGTGGTGGTGGTCGTGGTGGTCGCAGTGCTAGCTACAAAATCACCGTCCAATCTAATAATAATTTGTTGATTGGTGCTGCTTACACTAAGCAAATGGGACTAAAAGAAGGAGATATATTTGAAATCTCTCTCGGACGGAAGCACATTCATCTCAAACAAGTTGACAAGAATGGGGATGAGTAGTTCGGCTAATGGATCTGCATCAGCAAAGTAGAGATCTGTTTGGTACCTAAAATTAGCTAAATTCTCAACTCATGCGGTGATTCGATCCATCCTCTTAGCTTATCGCCACTGACCCATGCGATCGTAAACCTAGATTCCTAGTGTAGTAATCTAGATTTACGATCTTTGTTTTTTCCTTGGGGAAGGACGATCGATCTCTTACCCAAATTAGTCTTGCGTTTCATGTCAAGGATCAAAGTTCGACAGCACGTTAATCCCCTAAGTATCATCTACAAACAGCCAATCGAGCCACCTGATTGGTCGGTAGTTTATCAAAACCCTGATGCACCCATCCATTTAGATATTGGGTGTGCATGGGGTGGTTTTTTACTGAAATTGGCACAACTCGATCGAAATTGGAACTATCTCGGAATTGAAATCCGTGAAGCTCTGTCTGTCCACGCTAATTCCAAGCGGGACGAGCTAGGTTTGACCAATCTCCACTATATATTTGGGAATATCAATACTTCCCTAGCTACCATATTATCATCGCTCCCTACCGGCAAATTGCAACTGATCAGCATTCAATACCCCGATCCTTGTTTCAAAACCAGACATGCCAAACGGCGGATCGTGCAACCAGAATTAGTTGATGATATTGCCCGCTATTTACCCTCTGGTGGCGAAGTATTCTTACAATCCGACCTTGAATGGGTCGCCCAAGAAATGTGCGACCTCTTTGCCGCAAATCCCGCCTTTAACCGCACTCAACCAGGTTGGATCGAGCCAAACCCCCTGGGTATCCCCACCGAGCGAGAAGTCGCAACGCTAAATCGCGGTTTACCAGTCCATCGCGCAATTTATCGGCGGATTTAAGGTTACTTTGAGTGCTTATTTGGATCGATACTCCAGACTACACACTCTGCTACTGAAAGCTGCCCAGTCTCAGCCAGCAGCCCCTAATGATGTGTTAAATTTATTGTATCGATCGATAGAATCAACAGAAGCGGCTTTAGCTGCCAGTATTGCCAGTATTGCCAGTTTGCAGGAAATCCAACGTAATTGGAATTAGTTATGAACACTGAATTTAAACGTCCAGATGATGAAACTAGAGCAAAAGATATTGCTAACTTGAGAGAAGCTGGTAGGCAATTAGACTTGTGTACATTAGATCTAGATGAAGCAATTGCCGCTCTAGATAAACATTTACTCCAACAACGCCGTGCTAGATTGCGATATGCATCCAACTCTCTTCCTACGGAAAAAATTGAGAGCTAATTCCTGATCGATTATCTGAAATTATTCAAATTTTGCCATCAATACCCAAGAAAAAAGGTGAGCGTTTGCCCACCTTTTGTATTAATTAAGGTTATTAATTAATTAACCTAAAACAGCTTTAGCTTTAGCAATCACGTTATCGACGGTGAAGCCAAATTTTTCCATGACAATGCCGCCCGGAGCCGAAGCACCAAAACGATCGATTGTGACTAAACCGCCTTCAGCACCGATGAAACGGTGCCAGCCCATGCTGCAAGCAGCTTCAACTGCTACGCGCTTGGTGACTGCTTTGGGTAAGATCGATTCTTGATAGGCTGCGTCTTGAGCATCAAATAATTCCCAAGAAGGCATGGAAACTACCCGAACTTGCTTGCCTTCAGCAGTGAGCTTTTCAGCAGCACTTACACAGAGATTAACTTCAGAACCAGTCCCGATCAAAATAATGTCTGGCGTACCTGCGGTATCAACTACTGTGTATGCACCTTTAGCGACACCTTCGATCGAACTACCAGCTAAGTTGGGTAGATTTTGACGGGATAATGCTAGTAGCGTAGGAGCTTGTTTGTTAGCTAGCTCGATCGCGACTTTATATGCACCAGAAGTTTCGTTACCATCGGCAGGACGAATTACCGTTAAATTAGGAATAGCACGCAAGGAGGCGATCGTCTCGATCGGTTGGTGAGTGGGACCATCTTCACCTTGGCCGACGGAATCATGAGTCATCACCCAAATTGAACCAACTTGAGATAATGCCGAGAGGCGAATGGCTGCCCGCATATAGTCAGTGAAGATGAGGAACGTTGCACCGTAGGGAATCAAACCAGAATTGTGCAGAGCCATTCCGTTACAGATTGCCCCCATCGCATGTTCGCGCACGCCGAAGTGGACGTTCCGATTTTGGTACGCACCTTTTTGGAAGTCGCCCATCCCTTTGAGTTCGGTGAGGTTGGAGTGAGTCAAATCAGCAGAACCACCCATCAAACCAGGTAAGACGGGCGCGAGTTTATTTAGGCAAATTTCTGAGTGCTTACGGGAAGCCACAGCCGCATCTGCGGGGGTGTAAGTCGGCAGTACGCTATCCCAGCCACTGGGGAGTTTACGGGAGGTAAGACTCTCAAATTCAGCCGCTTCTTGGGGATATTTGGATTTATACGCAGCCAGACTAGCTTCCCATTCACCTTCATATTTAGCACCACGTTCGATCGCTTGGCGCATGTGAGCAACCGCATCGGCGGGTAATTCAAAGGGTGCATGTTCCCAACCCAGGTTTTCACGAGTGAGTTTCACTTCGTCGGTACCTAATGCTGCACCGTGGATACCAGCAGTATTAGATTTATTGGGAGAGCCATAACCGATGATAGTTGTGACTTTAATCATTGTCGGTTTGTCGGTAACTTTTTTAGCTTCTTCGATCGCCGCAGCAATTCCAGCTAAGTCGGTGTTACCATCTTTGACGTGGAGTGTATGCCAGCCGTAAGCGTCAAACCGTTTTGAGACATCTTCCGTGAAAGCGACATCGGTGGAACCATCGATCGAAATATGGTTGTCATCATACAAGACGATCAGTTTACCTAGACCCCAGTGACCGGCGATTGAGGCTGCTTCACCAGAAATACCTTCCATATTACAACCATCGCCAACGATGACGTAGGTATAGTGATCGACAATAGTTGCATCAGGCTTATTAAATTTGGCAGCCAAATGAGCTTCTGCCAGTGCCAAACCAACACCATTAGCAATCCCTTGACCCAAAGGCCCGGTGGTAACTTCAATCCCAGCAGTTTCAAAATTTTCGGGGTGTCCGGGAGTGCTAGAACCCCACTGACGGAAGTTCTTGATATCATCGATGCTGACGCTATCGTAGCCTGTCAGGTGCAGGAGAGCGTACTGAAGCATGGAACCATGACCGGCCGACAATACAAACCTGTCTCGGTTGAACCATTGGGGGTTCTTGGGATTGTACCGCATGAAATTTTGCCACAGGACATAAGCCATCGGTGCAGCACCCATAGGTAAACCTGGGTGGCCAGATTTCGCTTTCTCGATCGCATCGACAGCAAGGAAACGAATGGAATTAATAGAAAGTTGGTCTAAGGATTGAGCAGCTACAGGCATGATATATATTGATTTAACTACTGGCTAGTGGACTTTTTAAATAAATCCGCATTGCTCGTTACAATTGCTAACCATCATCCCATTTGGTGGAAGCATGGGCAAGGGCATCTACTTTAAAATGGCATAATTATCTAAAAATCTAAAGTTGTGGTTAAAATTGGCATCTTAGGGCTGGGTACAGTTGGGACGGGGACGGCGCAAATCTTATTAGATCCCGTCGGCAGACATCATCTGCTCCAGTCGATGGCCATCCATCGGGTGGGAGTAAGATCGACGGATAAACCTCGTGCTGTGTCACTCCCGCCGGAAATTGTGACAACCGATCTCGAATCGATCGTCAACGACCCCGAAATCGAGATTATCGTCGAACTATTGGGTGGTTTAGAACCTGCCCGGAGTCTGATTCTCACTGCGATCGGGCAGGGAAAACATGTTGTTACTGCTAATAAAGCTGTGATTGCCCGGTTTGGCGATGAAATTTTTACCGCAGCCAATCAAGCGGGTGTTTACGTGATGATCGAGGCGGCTGTAGGTGGCGGTATCCCCGTGATTCAACCCCTAAAACAGTCGCTTGGGGTCAATCGAATTCAGCGGGTGACGGGAATTATCAATGGTACGACGAACTATATTCTGACGCGAATGACCACTGAAGGTGGAGAGTTTGCCGATATCCTTGCCGATGCTCAAAAGTTAGGCTATGCAGAAGCAGATCCGACCGCTGATGTCGATGGTTTGGATGCGGGGGATAAAATCGCTATTTTGGCATCTCTCGCCTTTGGCGGCAGAATTAAGCGAGATGAGGTAACTTGCGAGGGAATTCGCAAAGTTAGTGCGACGGATATTGCTTATGCCGAAAAACTCAACTTTGTCATCAAGTTACTTGCGATCGCCGAACGAGTTGATGGTGGTGGGATTTCGGTGCGGGTACAGCCGACTTTTGTACCGAAAGATCATCCACTGGCTACGGTAAATGGAGTGTACAACGCAATTTTGGTCGAGGGGGAACCCTTGGGGCAGGTAATGTTATTTGGCCCGGGCGCGGGGGCAGGGGCGACGGCTTCGGCAGTGGTTTCGGATATCCTGGCGATCGTTGGGGTGATGCAGAGTAAGCCAGCCCGCACAGATACCGATCCAGTCACAGATCCGCAGCAAGCTTCGCTTAATCCATTATTAAGTTGTTCGCACCAGCACTATAGTCAAATCGCCCCGCTATCAGGATTATCAAGTAGTTTTTATGTCCGGTTTCTGTCGTTAGATGTGCCAGGTGTAATTGGTAAATTGGGAACTTGTTTTGGATCGCATCGAGTTAGTATTGAATCGATCGTTCAAACTGGGTTTCGTGAAAATCGGGCAGAAATTGTCGTGGTAACTCACGAGGTATCTGAGGGCGATTTTTACTCAGCTTTGGAAGAAATTAGAGCAATGGAGTCGATCGCGAGTATTCCCAGTATCCTGCGAGTGCTGTGACTAAATTATTATTGCCATTGGCATCGCGGTTGATAGGCAGAGTGACGTTGGTGTTTACAGTCTATATTGTTGGTGCAAGTGCTAAAATTCAGCAACGGTTGCTGAAATTGGGACTGTTCGATCCGCTCCGACTTGCTCATATTTTAGTCGATCGAACTGAAGCTTTACAGTAAGTTCTCGGATAAGTCAATTGTCGCTGGTTGGGACATCAGATCGCGATTGGTAACTGAATGCTCAGAAAAGTATCTAGCGATCGGTTAACTTTTCTATTCCTCTTTGTTTTTATTACAACAGCTAATTCATGTTTTTGAACGATACCTTTCCCCTCTGGAGTGGTAGCATCACCCCTTTGATGCCACCGCCATTAATTGCGACAGTAGCAGCAGAATATTCGCCGGTTATTTTGTCTGGAGTATTGCTAACTCTGGTAACGATCTTTATTGCCAGTAAAATCGGCTCAGAAGTAGCCAAACGACTAGATTTTCCGCCAGTGCTGGGGGAATTAGTGGCAGGCGTGATTGTGGGGGTTTCTGCCTTACATCTAGTGATTTTTCCAGAAGGTGGACTAGCGGCGGCGGATTCCTTATTGATGACGGCACTCCAAGCTCTCAATCACCTTTCGCCGGAGGGACTCGAAATTGTATTTGAGTCCCAGAGTGAAGTAATCTCAGTGCTCGCCGAACTTGGCGTAATTATCCTCCTATTTGAAATTGGGCTAGAGTCCGATCTGCGCCAACTCAAAGAGGTCGGGATTCAAGCCATTGTGGTTGCTTGTGTGGGTGTGGCTGCGCCCTTTGCAGCGGGTACGGCTGGATTGATGATCTTGTTCCATGTAGCGGCGATTCCAGCGATTTTTGCCGGAGCAGCATTGACAGCAACGAGTATCGGGATTACATCGAAGGTGTTATCGGAATTAGGGCAATTAAAGTCTAAGGAAGGTCAAATTATTGTCGGTGCGGCGGTAATTGACGATGTACTGGGAATTATTGTGCTGGCGGTGGTTGCCAGTCTTGCCAAAACTGGTGAGATTGATGTTACTAATGTGATTTATTTAATCGTCAGTGCCACCGTATTTCTAATTGGTTCAATTTTGTTGGGCAGCTTTTTTAATCAAGCATTTACGTCGATCGTCAAGAAACTCGAAACTCGTGGCAAAATTATTATCCCGGCGTTTGTTTTTGCCTTTTTTATGGCATTTTTAGGCAATGCAATTCATCTGGAGGCAATTTTGGGCGCGTTCGCTGCGGGATTGGTGTTAGACGAAAGCGATGCGCGGAATGATTTGGACGAACTAATTAAACCGATCGCCGACCTACTCGTACCAATCTTTTTTGTGACTGTCGGCGCGCGGGCGGATCTGGGTGTTTTGAACCCTACTGTACCGGAAAATCGGGCAGGATTGTTAATTGCTGTATTTTTAGTTGTTGTGGCAGTAATCGGTAAATTGGTGACGGGTTGGGCAGTGTTCGGCATCCCAGGCGTTAACCGTTGGGCAATTGGGGTAGGGATGATTCCCCGTGGTGAGGTGGGCTTAGTGTTTGCCGGAATTGGTGCGGCGAGCGGTATTTTAGATAAGCCGTTGCAAGTGTCGATTATTATTATGGTGATTTTGACGACTTTTGTGGCTCCACCATTTCTCCGTGTCGCCTTTGGACAAGCTGTCGAAACTGTGACTCCAGTTGAATCGACTAGCGAGTAATCCGGTGCGGAATAGGGTGTGTTAGCAACAGCATAATGCACCCTACACAATCCCAGTTTTCTAATCTATTCGATCTAAATTATTTTTGGTTGAAGTTGCATCATGCTCGATCGGTAAAAATTAAATAAGCAGCACCAGCCAATCACATCGCCGCGAATCCAATAAATAATAAGATTATTGGTTTAAGCATCTGTAATTAATCATCCCGCTCTTGATTTATGGAATGCTCAAACATTTTCGCTGTTGACGATCGCTTTATGTTTGAGATGGTTGACTGACTTTGATAGAATGGGGCAGTTACGCCGACTGGGGAGACTCTTAAAACATAAAAACCTATGAACGCCAAAGCTTCTTCGACCTATGCGAGAAATCTTGGCTATGTCCCCTCTGGTCTGGTAGTTGTTAAATCGCCTGTTACTTATTAACTATACTTATGCTCCTAGACATTCTCCCCACCGCCAGTTTATCGATCGGTCTTGCCACTGTATACCTAGTCAAACAAAAACTGCAAACAGTTCTCATTGACATTCCCAACGATCGATCCTCACACACCCAACCAACTCCTAGAGGCGGCGGATTGGGGTTTATTGTCGCTTTTGCCGTCACCAGCATCATCTATGGTTATTACCAGCACACTCTCACCGATATTCTCTGGTGGTGGGCAATACTTGCCCCTCTATCCATTATTGGCATCTGTGACGATCGCTGGAACCTCCCTTCAACTTGGCGATATCTCGTCCAACTGATTGCCGCGACTATTGCCGTACTCCATTTTGCCCCCTTTCCCCAACCGTGGCTAGAATCACTCGGCGATTTCGGTCAGATCCTCGCGATCCTCTTTACAGTGATTGGGATGACGGCGATTATCAATTTCTATAACTTTATGGATGGTCTAGACGGCTTAGTTGGTGGCGTAGCTGCAATCCAAGTTGCCTTTATTGCCATATACACCGATCAACCGATCCTCTGGCTCCTGTTCGCAGCAATTGTGGGATTCCTCTACTGGAATTGGTCGCCAGCCAAAATCTTCATGGGCGATGCTGGTAGCACATTTCTCGGTGCGGCTGTGGCGATCTCCCTGCTCAATCAGCCTCAACACACAGTCCATAACTGGTCTGCATTTGTCATTACTCTGCCGCTCCTCGCCGATGCCATCCATACCCTTTGTCGTCGTCTGATCAAACGTGAAAATATCTTCCAAGCACATCGCTTTCACATCTTCCAACGGCTCCAGCAATCTGGTTTGTCTCACAGTAATGTTGCAAGTATTTATGTGGGGATCACTATGATATTTGCGCTGTTGATTCTTAACTTTGACGATGCGGGGGCGATTGTTGGTAGTATCAGCACGATCGGCTTAATCGCGATCGGTGAATTGTATCTTCAGAAAGAAGCATCACTCGATCGAGCTTAGCTTTATTGCTTATTACCAATCCGCTCGATCGCTTGATGAATAAAGGTTTTAATGAACTCATCCTTCCGGTTTAATTGGAATTGTGTCTGCACTACCTCAGTCATGCCGCCATCGCCCCAAGTCTGATCCTGACGGAAGTATTCGATAAAACTGCGCCCAGCAATTCTAGTTAAATAAGCAGCGGTAATACCTTGAATGCCCTTGCCTAGCGCGTAAGTTGCCACATTAACTTGGAGCGCGGTAGTCAAGAGTTGAATCGCACCTTTGACGATCCCCAAACTAGTCAGAGTTTTTCCTAACGAGAGAGCCAATTCTTGCGCCGCCGCTTTGTCGAGATCGCAACCATAAATCTTGCCAATCTCGATAATCATCTGGGTGTTAATTGCCGCAGTTGCCAGAAAATCAACTATTGGTAAAGGTGTAATTGTGACAACTCCCGCTCCAATCCATTGATATCGATTTACTACTCGATCTGCTTGACGACGGCGTTGCTCGTCGATTAGCCCTCGTGCTTCTGCCCCTAATCGTTGCGATTGCAGCAAAATGTTGTCTGCTACCAAATCTTCACCCTCAGCCCGTAAAACGGCAGCTAGGCGGCGAATCAGCGGTAAAATATCGGGTTCTGGAGTGAAGATTTCGCCTGATTCCAATCTTACCGATCGAGGATTAGCCGCGATCGCAATTACATCTTCCGGCTGAATTCGATCCCTCACGCGCCGTTGCAGTTGGGCAATAATTGCATCTCGATCGCTGGGCGGATACAAGTCAGTTTTGTTTAAAATTAGTAGCGAGCGTTTACCAATTTCAGCAAGTCCCATCAGGGGCAAATATTCTGATTCGCGCAGATCGTTATCGACGACAAATAATAACAGATCGGCAGCCGTAGCTAATTCCCTGGCGATTGCTTCCCGTTGAGTTCCAGCAATTCCGGCTTCCAAAATCCCTGGCGTATCAGTCAATAAAATTTGACGATCCAAACCCTTGAGTTCGAGTGTATATGTCTCGCCTCGTGTCGTCGTGCCCATGGGTGCGCCCACCTCGCCCACAATTCGCCCAATAATGGCATTAATTAGCGAAGTTTTTCCCGCTGAACCCGTTCCAAATACGACTACTCGCAGTTGTCCCCGTGCTAAATTCTCGGCAATCTCCCGTGATTTGTCGAGCAAAGCTTGGCGGGTGACTTCATCTTGAATCTGCTGCAATTGCTGTTCGATCGCTTGCAGGTTAGCAGTGGCTGCGGCTGTCTTTTGAACGGGAACTTGCGGTACTTGTTTTGGTTTGTTGGTAGACTTTTTCCACCAGCCTTGAAATATACCTACATAATAGATTGTTATGGCGATCGCGACCCCAATTAGGCCTAAGATTCCCAGCAAAATTGGGGTGGCTAACCAAGGTGTTGTCCAACTTACTTGGACATAGAGAGCATACAGTGAATTAATCAGCCACAATGTCAAAATTGCGATCAAAATTCCTACAATCGCGATCGACCAGAAACGAGGTAAGCGCATATTTGCATCAATAGCGAGTTATCCTCATCCTAGCGAAACTAAGCTTAGAATGGGTATCCTGGAATAGTATCTACTTTGAATTACCTTAAATTTCCCTATGCTAGAAAACCGTGATTACACTTTGATTATTGACAAAAGTGGTAGCATGTCAACCAAAGATAAGCCAGGTGGTTCGAGTCGCTGGCAAATCATGCAGGAGTCTGCATTAGCCTTAGCGAGTAAGTGTGAAGAACTAGATCCTGATGGGATTACTGTTTATCTATTTTCTGGTAAGTTCAAACGCTATGATAATGTCACGGCTGCCAAGGTGGGGACGATCTTTCAGGAAAACGATCCTTCGGGTAGAACCGATCTAGCTGGGGTTTTAACTGATGCCTTGGGTAATTATTTTCAACGTAAAGCCAAGGGACAAGTGCCAGCTAATGGGGAGATCATTTTAGTTGTCACCGATGGCGAACCGGACGATCGCAAGGCAGTAATGCAGGTAATTTTAGATGCGACTCAGAAACTCGATCGCGATGAAGAACTGGCGATTTCATTTATTCAAGTTGGTACTGATGCCGCCGCAACTCAGTTTTTAAAAATTCTCGATGACGATCTCGGACGGGCTGGGGCGAAGTTTGATATCGTCGATACGATCACGATGAATGATATGGAAGATCTCACGCTCAAGGAAGTTTTGTTGAGTGCGATTAGTGACTAGAATGTCAGTAATACAACAAACCCGACTTCTCACAGAAGTCGGGTTTGTTCCAGCTCCTACACTAATTACCTGTAGCTTTCGCGACCTTCGCGTTCATCAGCGAGAGGGCGAGTGCGATTACTCGATCTCGATCGATCGACTTTATCTTTAGCCTTCGTCGCACTACGTTTGAGCGCGTCGAGACGAGCTTCATAGTGTCGCCGCTTATTCTTTTTGGGTGTATCATCAGCCAGAGTTTTTAGGGCACTACCCAGGCTCTTGTAGGCATTAGGCAGCGTATATCCAAACCGAGTTGCCAAGGAGATCGCTTTTTCATCGGCATCGATGGCTTCTTTGAGATGACGATCGCTATTATTGCGCGCATACAACCGATATCCTGACACGCCACACAGTCCTAGAGCCAGAACTAATAGTAATCCATCCTGAACCCATAATTCTCCGACCGCACCACCCAACCCGATCGCTAGAGCCGCCATTTCCCAGCCATCGCGAGAGATAGTATCATTTTGAACTCGTGCGACTTCATGCCAAAATAACAGATTGCGCTGGTCAAGAGCTAGGCGTTCCCATTTCACCAAATCGATCTGGATTTCAACTTGATCTTTGCCCAATTCTTCACTCCGAATCAGGGGAGGATTAACCTCCACCGTGGTTTCTACCGTGACCCAACTTTGGAGTTCGGGTGGTAGTAAACTTTTGAGCCGACGTAGTTCGCTCATTTCGGCCCGAGCAGAGGCAGCAGAGTAGGATGTCATAGGTTAATGATAGTTCCGTTCGAGCTTGTTTACTATTTTAGCTAATTCCGGAGCCGAGATCGCAAAATTGATATTTGGATCGGAATTACATCCTGATTTGACTTCGATCGCAGTGGATGTTAATTTTAGATGCCATCTTGGATTTATCTCATCAATTATGCCCTGATGAGAACGAATTTCGAGCATCGATTCGGTAACATCCAAAGTTGAGTAGATTGGATCAATTATGAAGTATTATCTTCTGGGCACTTTAGGTGTCCTAACTGCCGTCTTGGGAATCACAGCTACTGCCCAAGCCGATCTTAGTATTATGAACCCAGATCGCCCTACTGCCAGTCAATCAAGTCCGATTGATGCTACTCCCAAATCGACCGCTAGCCCAGCCTTAAGTAAATTAGAACTAGCCGTCTATAACCGAGTCAATTTATATCGGATGTCGCTAGATTTACCGCCCGTAGTCATCGATCCAGTTATTTCTGCTCAGGCAAGAAAACATAGTGAAGAGATGGCCAAAACAGGCATTATGAGCCATGATGGCTTTCGCGAACGAGTAGATTCAGTCGCCCAACAAATTCCCTATCGCAATGCTGCCGAGAATTTGGCGACTAACGCCGGATTTCAGGAACCTGATGTAGTTGCGATCCAGGGCTGGATCGAAAGTCCCGGACACCATCGCAATATGATTGGTCGTTTCGATCTGACAGGCATCAGTGTCGTCCAAAATGCTAAAGGTGAGTATTACTTTACTCAAATTTTTGTCCGCAAACGGCAGTAAATAGTGAATAGTAGATAGTATTTAGTAGATAGTTCCCTACTCCCTACCTCCTACTATGACAGAAGACTTTCAAATTTGCGATCGAGATTTAGATGATGCTCTAACTGAGCAATATTTACAGGCAGAATCGATCGCCGTTGATACTGAGACGATGGGATTGAATTATGTTCGCGATCGCTTATGTTTAGTTCAGTTAGCGGCTCCTGGCTTGTTGACAGTGATTCGGATTGCTAAAGGACAAACTACCGCGCCCAATTTAAAACGGCTGATGGAAGCCCCACAGATTACCAAGATCTTCCACTTTGCCAGGTTCGATGTCGCCCAACTGCGTCACCGTCTCGACATCAACACCACACCCATATTTTGCACCAAAATCGCCAGTAAACTGATCCGCACCTATTCCTCCCGTCACGGTTTAAAGGAGTTGGTATTGCAACTCGAAGGTGTTGAACTAGATAAAACCGAACAGTGTTCCGATTGGGGCGATGCCGAAAATCTCTCGCCCGAACAACTGCGCTATGCCGCGAATGATGTTCGCTATCTGATTAGTATGCGCGAGAAATTGATCGTCAAGCTACAACGCGAAGATCGCTGGGAATTAGCCCAGTCATGTTTCCAAGCCCTATCGACGATCGTCTCGCTAGATTTATTACAATACGAAGATATTTTTGCCCATCGGTGAACAAATCCCAAATTAGCCTAAAATCTTTAAGAACCGATCGATTAAAATTATCGGATACCGCTACATCTTCCCGAACAAGAATTTAGAGCATTGAATTCTGCCCGATCGATCGCATAGCGGTATTAACCCCTGTAGGTTGGGTTGAGCCTCGAAACCCAACAACCCCAGCGTTAACGAATCGATCGGGTATTTAGCTTCACCTTGTACCCAAAACCTCTAAATTTCCAACATTCAATCTTATTCGATCGATATTGGTGACGTTGGGTTTCGTTTCACTCTACCCAACCTACAAATTTCTGTTTGCCCTTCGTTAATTTGGTTGGGAATGAGGATGGTTTCAATTGTTGGTGGGAGGTTGTTGACGGTGAGGTTGACGGTGGCGAGGTTGGAGATCTGTCCGTCGCTACCGAAACCAAGGTAGGTGAAGCTGTCAGTGCCTACATAAGTTGGATCTGGGGTGTAAGTGTAGGTGAAATCCCCTCCTGGGAGGGGTAGGGGTGGGTTCAGGGTACCGTGGGTGGGTTGGTTGATGATTTGGATCTGGGTGACGTTGGTGTCGTTGGTGGTGAGTTGAGTGGGATCTAGGGTGAGGGGGGTGTTTTGGGTGGTGGTGAGGGTACCGTGGGTGGTGACGGGGATGGGTTGGGTGTCGGTGAAGAGTTTTACGTCGTCAATGGTGACGGTGCTGGTTCTTGCGCCGAATCCGAGGAGGTTGAAGTAGAGGGTGGCTTGGGTTGAGGGGGCGATTTGGGTGAGATCGATCGTGACGATGCTACTGTTGTTACCGAGGGTGGTGATGGTGACTTTATCGCTCTTATGGATGGTGCCGTTGGCTTGGATGTTGAGGAGGGAATCAGTGTGGTTTAAGCCGATGGATGTTCCGGCGAGGGGGGTGAAGGTGTTGGTGTCTAGTAGGGCAACTTCAAAGGCATCGTTGGCGGTTTTGGTGGTGTCGCCTGGGATGAGATGGTTGTCTTTGATAGTGAATTGGAGGGTTTTTGCGCCTGTGGGGATGATGAAGGCTTGGGTAAGTTCGGAGAGTTTTTGAGACTGTTCGGTGAGGGTGGCGGTGCCGTTGATGATGTTGGTTGCGCCGAGGGTGTTCCAGTCTGCGGTGGTGGTGAAGTCACCGTTGTTAATACCGATGAGGGCACCTGCGGTGAGATTTGCAGGGTTGATACCGACACCCGACACCCAACCCCCGACACCCGCATTAATCGCGTCCATCATCGCTAGATTCAACGCTGATGGCAGTTTGCGAACGCCAGGTTTGAGGCTGGTGTTCATGAGGTCGTAGGGGTGGAAGGTGGTGTCTAGGTGGGAGCCATCAGGGGTTAGTTGGGCGGTGAAGGTGTCGGTGATAAATTGACGACCTTTCACATATTTATCGAATTCGCTGTAGCCGTTGATGATGCCGAGGGTGTGTCCCATCTCGTGGAGGATGGTGGTGAGCAGGTCGTATTTGCCGTAGGCGGCACTGTCAGCAGTTGCTTTGTAGGCAGTGTCTGCTAATTGGGTGGTAAATTCGCTGTTGTCGTCGGGGGTGGGGTCGATGAACCAGCCGAGTCCGTTACCGTCGGTGTCGAGGGTGAGGGTGCCGGAGTTGGGGCGACCGTTGGTGTCGTATCCGTTAATGGTGGCTTCGGCTAGTTGTCCGGTGGGGAGATCTGTGATGTTGAATGTGAGGTTGAATGTGAGGTTGAAGCTTGTGGGGAGGTTCCAGTCTGTAGCTAAGGTAGACTGGAATTGTTGTAAGTAAGTAGAGACTAGTTCATGGCTTGGGAGATTACTACTGAGGAGTTGTTGGAGCGATACGCTGCTGGCGAACGCAACTTTGCTGGGGTCGATTTGAATCCTACCAATACTATGAAAGTAGGTAGAATTAGATTGGGTAAATGGGATTGGGTTAATAAAACTGTCTTGGATTTGCAAGGAATTAACTTGCGTGGGGCTAACTTGTTTTGGGTCGATCTGTGCCGCTGCAATTTGAGTGGAGCCGATTTGTTTGGAGCCTGTCTCATGAACAGTGGACTGGCTTTCTCCAATTTGAGAAATGCTAATTTGAGTGGAGCTAACCTGCGCGGCAGTGTTTTGACTGGTGCTGATTTGACTGGTGCCAATCTGAGTCATGCCAACCTCTCCAGGGCTGTTTTGATCGATGCTAATTTGACTGTTGCTGAAAGTGAGTGGTCGATCTGGATTGGTGCTAATCTCACTAATTCGACTGGAGGTGCTTGCTATGGCGATGCCACTTTGATTTGGCACACTACTCTCCCCAATGGAAGTATTGATGAAGGACCCTACTTGAATAACAGTTGAATTAGATTCTGTATCGGCTAGTAGAGATGCCTGTATTCCCATCAAGTTTAGTCTCTGTTTGATAGTTGTTGGGTTAAGTGTTTCGATAATATTTTGAATGTTTTGAGGAAGATTTGAGAAGAAGTTATAATTCGTGATTTGTTCTAAATCACGAACTGATATCAAATAATCTTGCTTCCAATCCTTGATTCCAGTAACTTTACC
>JANPJH010000103.1:0-8239 GCA_031425415.1 Chamaesiphon sp. VAR_61_metabat_425
CTCAATTGCGGCTGATAATGCTGGTGGAGCTGATTGAACTAATTGTTGAATTTTCATTACCCGTGTTGCCTGGTTGAGCCATGCAGGTTGCACTCTCGTTAGATAAGGTTGAAGTGCCGAAACTGGTTGTTGTTTAAAGTCCAGTAAATAATTACGATCGGGTGAACCTTTACCTACTACTAAAACTAAATATCGATCGAGACCTAAGCTACCTGTTCCGGCTAGCCGAAAGCCTAAGTCCAAGACTTCAAAAAAATCTGGATTGACTTGTGTCTTTGCCCAGTTAGAGATCGCCTGTTCGACTTGCTGATACTTTTGTCTCTCGATAGGCAAGACTTTTTCATCATCAAACAGTAGCTGACGACGGTTATTGATTAATTCTGTTCGTTCTGCTAATAAATTTAGGCGATTACGTTGTTGCAGCTCGACTAGCAATTTTTCGACGATTCCATGGGCATTATCGGCAACAATCGAGCGAATTCTACCTGTAGCTAGTGCGTTTGCATAATTACTTAAATAAGATTGAGCCAGCATCTGTGCCTCTGCGGGAGCTATTTCCAAACTATCTGCTGCCACAAGAATACTTGTAACTAATTTCATGAGATCCCACGTACATGGTGCGAGTGCTCCTTCATCAAAATCATTGATTCCGAAATAAATTTGGCGATCTTCACCTTTGTAGGTACCAAAATTTTCTAAATGTAAATCTCCACAAATCCATACTGATGGAACTGAAGATTGGATAAATTCTCTAGATAAATCATGATAAAATAGATGACAAGTTCCTCTGAAAAACGTAAAAGCATTTTTACGCAAGCTGGCATATTTACGAGGTAAGATCTGCGGATCTCGTCCTTGATTAAATAGTTGAATTAGGTTCCAGACATCTCGATTACTCATGAATTAGTGGATGGTGGATAGTGGATAGGTAGATGGGAGTTGTTAAAGAAAGGGTAAATACCCATTGAGCTTGAATATGCGGTTAATTGGAATTACTGGGGGCATTGGTACGGGAAAAAGTACCGTCACCAAATATTTACAGAAAAGATATAACTTACCAATTTGGGATGCAGATATCTATGCTCGATCGGCTGTAGTAGTTGGTTCGCCAATTTTAGAAGCAATTGCTCAGCGGTACAGTAAGGCTATTTTACAAGCAGATGGGACACTTGATCGCCACCGCTTGGGTGAAATTATCTTTCATAACGTAACTGAGCGGCAGTGGGTAGAAGCCCAAATCCATCCCCATGTCCGCACCTGTTTTGAGACTCAGATCGCTGAATTAAGTCAAGATGGTACTGCCATTCTCGCGATTCCGTTACTATTTGAGGCACAGATGACCGATTTAGTGACCGAAATTTGGGTCGTTACTTGCGACCTTACTACTCAAATTCAGCGAATTATTAGCCGCGATGGATTAAGCGAAACTGAAGCTCAAGCTCGAATCCAGAGCCAAATGTCTGTAGCTGACAAAACAGCCCTAGCAAATTATAGTTTAGACAACTCAACTACTATATCTGATTTAGCACGACAGATCGATAGACTTTTAGTCCCTACCCCTAATCCGTAAATATAGATATAATTCGTACATTGGGATTTTATGAACTTCAGCTAAGTAGAGCGATCGCCATGAAGATTTTGATTTGGTACAAATAGCATATTTTCACCTTCAATGGTGCAAAAAAAATTAACCCAAGTGTAAGTGTTATATCCCCAACCTTTAAAATCATTAACTAGAGGTACATGGTTTAAACTCATCTGTGGTGCTAGCTTTGGACATTTACCAGCTATCCGCAATCTAGCGATCGCGTACACATTAGCTGGTGCTGATTGTATTGATGTAGCTGCCGATTTAGCGGTGATCGCCGCTGCCAGAGACGGTA
This sequence comes from Chamaesiphon sp. VAR_61_metabat_425, assembly GCA_031425415.1. Lineage (GTDB taxonomy): Bacteria > Cyanobacteriota > Cyanobacteriia > Cyanobacteriales > Chamaesiphonaceae > Chamaesiphon. Next base: position 1,884 of record JANPJH010000103.1, read on the forward strand.
TTAGTGTTGCCCACAAACTAGCACAGACAGATCCAAATCGTGGCGATTCAGGCCTGGATCTGCCCTGGTTGATGGTGAGTTTAAATGATGGTACTGACCCCCATTTTCGGAAGGCAGAATTTAATCCAGATGATTGTCCAGTTAATTGTCCGCGTCCCTGCGAACAGATTTGTCCGGCTGACGCGATTGCCTTTACCGACAATCATCAGGGTGTGATTGACAGTCGGTGCTATGGTTGCGGTCGATGTTTGCCGATTTGTCCACTAGGCACGATTTCGACTCGTGACAGGACAGCAACTCCTAACAGTATCCTCCCCGATCTCACGGCAGGGAAGATCGACGCGATCGAAATTCACACTCAACCAGGTCATTTGGGCGATTTTCAGCGATTGTGGCGAATCTTAGCCCCCGTTGCCCATCACCTGAAATTGCTGGCGATTAGCTGTCCTGATGATGCGGAATTAATCCCCTACTTGAGATCGTTACACGACACTTTAGCTGCCACCTATCACCCACAGCCGTTACCATTTAGCTTGTTATGGCAAGCCGATGGTAGACCGATGAGTGGAGATATTGGGGCAGGAACCACTCATGCAGCGATTAAATTGGGCGAAAAAGTTTTGGCTGCCGGACTATCTGGCTATGTCCAACTAGCTGGCGGGACGAACCATTACACTGTGCCTAAATTACGGGAGCGAGGGCTTCTAGCTGCTCCCACTGTTCACAAATACGTTAATGGTGTTGCTTATGGTAGTTATGCTCGCGTCCGACTATCATCGATTCTCGATCGATTAGACACCGCCACGATTAACCCTGGCAAATTAGAAGCTCACCCAGAACTATTGTTATCAGCGGTGGCTGTGGCACGGGAGTTAGTCGGACAGCTAAAGGAACCCAGTTCTAGTTGCTCGAATCTATCCCTAATCCCCTGAATTTCCCAATGCTCTCAATGAGCGGCTGCTGCGGTCGGAAACCCACTCATGGCAGCGAAAAGTGCGGTCTTGGTGTTTCCCCAAGTAGAGCACTTTTCCAAGCCAGCAAGACAAGTAACCAATAACTAGTAACTAGGCATAATGGACGAAAATTTAAGTTTAGGTAGAATGCAAATCACCGATGACCTCGGTAAATTACTGGCGGTGTTACCGGAATCAATTCAGATTACCTTGGAGCAACATCCCAAACTAAGTACATTGGTTGAAGTGGTGATGGATTTGGGGCGTTATCCAGAAGCGAGATTCCCGGATGGGGCGGAATACCTCAGCGATGTAGTGATTACCAAAGAAGAACTTCAATATTGTACCGATCGAGTGGGGATGTTTAGTGGCGATAATCGAGCCGGAATCGAACGCACTCTGCATCGAATCAGCTGTATGCGGAATCGCACGGGCGAAATTGTTGGTTTAACTTGTCGGGTCGGTCGGGCTGTCTATGGCACGATTAATATGATTCGCGACTTGGTAGAAACAGGGAAATCGATCCTCATGCTGGGTCGTCCGGGGGTGGGAAAAACTACTGCACTCCGAGAAATCGCGCGCGTTCTAGCCGATGAACTCGGCAAACGGGTGGTAATTATCGATACGAGTAATGAGATCGCTGGTGATGGCGATATTCCCCATCCAGCAATTGGCAAAGCGCGGCGGATGCAAGTAGCTCGCCCCGAACTGCAACATCAGGTAATGATTGAAGCGGTAGAAAATCACATGCCAGAAGTCATCGTCATCGATGAGATTGGGACAGAACTAGAAGCAATTGCTGCGCGGACGATCGCCGAACGGGGCGTACAATTAGTCGGTACTGCTCACGGTAATCGACTCGAAAATCTGCTCAAAAATCCCACCCTCTCGGATTTAATCGGTGGGATTCAAGCGGTGACACTCGGCGATGATGAAGCTCGTCGGCGCGCTTCCCAAAAAACCGTTCTCGAACGCAAAGCTCCGCCCACCTTTGAAATTGCTGTAGAAATGCAGGAACGTCATCGCTGGGTTGTTCATGATAGCGTCGCCGATATGGTCGATACTCTATTGCGCGGTCGTCAGCCTACGCCTCAAGTGCGGACAGTTAATAATGAAGGTAAAGTTACCATCACTCGCGAACTACCAGAAGCAGCAAAGAATGGTCTATTACCCGCACCCAATGCGCCCCAATCGACTCGTGGCTGGAGATCGACTGGACGGATGGAACCCCTCCCCACTCTGGCTACCAATGCCTCACAAGCAACACTAGAGGCAGATCTGGGCTTCTCTCAACTTCTGGATCGAGACTGGGATAGCGATGAGGCAATGATGTATGCAGGGGCGACGACTAGTGCTCATGGTGAAGATTTACCGCTCCATGTCTACCCTTACGGGATTGGGCGCGATCAGTTGGAGCAGGTAATTGAAGTGTTAAATCTGCCAGTAATCCTCACCAAGGATATGGGGAGTGCAGATGCGGTCTTAGCTCTGCGGACGCATATCAAAAATCATGCTAAATTGCGCCAGATTAGTAAGGTGCGGCAAGTGCCCATTTATAGCGTCAAATCGGGGACGATTCCCCAAATCACCCGCACACTCCGCCGGATGTTGCACATGGACGATCCTGGTATCCCCGAAGATGCAGATTTCCGATTGTTTACCCAAGATGGTAGTGAAGATGAGGTAGAAGCATTGGAGGAAGCACGATTAGCTGTGGAGCAAATTGTGATCCCCAAAAATCAACCTGTAGAATTATTACCTCGATCGAGTAGTGTTCGCAAGATGCAACACGAATTAATCGAGCATTACCATCTCAAGTCGGCAAGTTTTGGCGAGGAACCCAATCGACGATTAAGGATTTTTCCTGCGTAAGAATAGTAACATAACCACACTTGACTCAAGCCTGATTAATGGCGGGAGTACTCAGATTGACCGGCGATGTCAACCAAGGCGAATCTGTCAAGAAGATGGATATGTACGCCAATGAAGTGTTTATTTCTGTCTTCACGCACAGGAGATTGATAGATTGGCTACGGCATTGCCAGACTCGATCGGCTAGAATGCTGGGAACAGCGATCGCCAGTCGATAGAGTTTCCCTTACAGATCGGGATTTATTAAGTTTTAGTGTCGGCACAATGAGTATAGTTGTTAACAATCGGTTTCATACCGGGAAGATCGTCGCTACTAACCGAGGTTTGCTCGTTATGGCTCTACCATTGAAAACAATCAATAGCCTATATCTATTGGAGTAAATTAAATCATGGCATCAACAATTCAAAATCCTTTATTGACGATCGAGAATGAGTACGGGCAAAGTATCTGGATGGATAACTTAAGCCGGGATATTCTCACGTCGGGTGAACTCGCTGAAATGATTGAAACTCGTGGTGTATTGGGGATCACGTCCAATCCAGCGATCTTTGAGAAAGCGATCGCCGGAAATGCAGTGTATGATGCTCAAATTATCGAGGGTGTCAAGGCTGGTAAATCACTCAATGATATCTATGAATCATTGATATTTACCGATATTCGCCACGCTTGTGATGTATTGCGTCCTGTCTACGAGCGAACTAACGGGATTGATGGTTATGTCAGTATCGAAGTACCGCCGACAATTGCCACAGATACTGCCAGCACTATTACCGAAGCACGTCGCTATTATGCCGCGATCGACCATCCCAATGTCATGATCAAGATTCCGGGGACACCTGAAGGTTTACCCGCAGTCGAACAGATGATTAGCGAAGGAATTAGCATTAACGTGACCCTCCTCTTCTCTGTCGAAAGCTATGTGGAGACTGCTTGGGCATATATTCGCGGCTTAGAAACTCGCGCTGCGAAAGGTGAAGATATCAGCAAAATTTCTTCTGTTGCCAGCTTCTTCCTTAGTCGGATTGATACTAATATCGATGCTAAACTCGACCACCTACTCAAAGACATCAGCGACACAACCACAGCCGAAAAAGTCGCCGCCCTCAAAGGTAAAATCGCCATCGCTAACGCTAAAGTTGCCTACCAAGAATACCTGAAAATCATCGCTACCGATCGCTGGGCACAACTAGCTGCTAAAGGTGCGCGAGTTCAACGTCTACTCTGGGCGAGTACCGGAACCAAAGATCCTAGCTACAGTGATGTGATGTACGTGGATGGACTAGTCGGTAACGACACAGTAAATACCTTACCACCTGCCACGATCGAAGCTTGCGCCGACCATTGCGATCCCGCTAGCCGGATTGAAGCTGGAGTTGACGAAGCCTATCGTCTAGTTGCTAGTCTCAAAGATCCTGACATCAACATCGATCTCGATGCTGTTATGGGTGAACTATTAGTTGATGGGATCGATAAATTTGTCAAACCCTTTGACTCCCTCATGAAATCCCTTGATGGTAAAGTTAAAGCCTTAACACCAGCTTGATTCGATCGATTTCTGTTCCTCCATGTTCCTCTGTCTTGGCGCGCTAAACTTGGATGAGCGATGCGCGTTGCGGAGGTTTCCTCCGCAAGAGAGCATATCAAGACAAACCTCCAAAGCGCGCGTCGCTGTGTTAAACACACACCACTAACCACAATATGCCCGAAATCTTAGAAAATCCATTTCGTCAGGGTTTACGTCAAGAGCGAGTCCCCGAACCTCAAATCCTCACGATCTTTGGAGCCTCCGGCGACCTTACCCATCGTAAACTGATCCCAGCTCTCTATCAAATGCGACTCGATCGAAGGCTGCCGCCTGAAATTACCATCGTCGGTGTTGCCCGTCGCGATTGGAGTCACGAGTACTTCCGCGAGCACTCCCGCCAAGGGATCGAAGAATTTGGCAATGGAATTCAAGACGAAACCGCCTGGAACGAATTCGCGCAAGGACTATACTATTGCCCTGGTGACATCGACAAACCCGAAAGCTACCAAAAACTCAAAGCTTTTCTCGGCGAAATCGATACCGAACGCCGCACTATGGGCAATCGCGTCTTTTACCTGTCTGTCTCACCCAATTTCTTCCCCGAAGCAATCAAACAACTAGGTACAGCGGGAATGTTAAGCGATGCCCAGAAACACCGCTTAGTAATCGAAAAACCCTTCGGGCGAGATCTGGCATCCGCACGAGTCTTAAATCGGGTCGTTCGCAAGTACTGTGAGGAACAACAAATCTACCGGATCGACCACTATCTGGGCAAGGAAACCGTCCAAAACCTCTTAGTGTTGAGATTTGCCAATGCGATCTTTGAACCCCTCTGGAATCGCAATTACATCGATCACGTTCAGATTACCGTTGCTGAAACCGTCGGCGTAGAAGATCGAGCGGGCTATTATGAATCGGCGGGGGCGTTACGGGATATGATCCAAAACCACCTCATGCAGGTGTTTAGTCTCACCGCGATGGAACCGCCCAACTCCCTCGATGCTGACTCGATTCGGACGGAAAAAGTCAAAGTACTCGAAGCAACCAGATTAGCCGATCTTAACGATCTCAATCGATCGGCAATTCGGGGACAATATCAAGCCGGCTGGATGAAGGGTGGTCCCATTCCCAGCTATCGCGACGAACCTGGAGTTGCCCCTGGATCGGTAACTAATAGTTTTGTCGCCATGAAATTTATGGTTGATAACTGGCGATGGAAGGGCGTTCCCTTCTACTTGCGTACTGGTAAACGGTTGCCGAAGAAAGTATCCGAAATTGCCGTGCAATTTAAAGAAGTCCCCTGGTTGATCTTCCAATCAGCTTCCCGTCAAGCTAATCCCAACGTCTTGACTATGCAAATTTATCCCAATGAAGGTATCTCCCTCCAATTTGAAGCCAAAATGCCCGGAGCTGATTTACGCACCCGCACGGTAGATATGGATTTTAATTATCAATCTGCCTTTGGCGTCAAGTCTTCCGATGCTTACGATCGATTATTAATTGATTGTATGTTAGGCGATCAAACCCTGTTCACGCGATCGGATGAAGTAGAAGAAGCCTGGCGAATTGTCACTCCCGCCTTATCCGCTTGGGAAGCCGATACTGAACCTAGCTCGATTCCCCTATACGAAGCCGGTACCTGGGGACCTCTAGCTGCCGAAGATTTGATTAATGATGATGGCCGAAGATGGCACAGATTTTAGGGAGTAGGGTTTGGGCTTTAGGCTCTAGGGAAAAGGAAATGCAGAGATCTCCCAACTCCCAACTCCCAACTCCCAACTCTCAACTCCCAACTTCCAACTTCCAACTCCCAACTCCCATACGGTGGTACAGCAACTCCCAACTGTCTTGAAAAGGTGCTCCACTTGGGGAAACCCCAAGACCGCACTTTTCGCTCCCAACTCCCAACTCCCAACTCCCAAACTATGAGTACACAATCAGCACCTGTTGTATCGCTACGTGCGCCGAAAGATGTATCGGTGACAGAGATCGAAAATGAATTAAG
>JANPJH010000104.1:0-31603 GCA_031425415.1 Chamaesiphon sp. VAR_61_metabat_425
TCGGGGTAGTGGCGTTCGAGAATTTCCGCGAGAATTCGCAATTTACCATTAGTTGAAAGGGTAATTTCTTTAGCTTCTCGATGGGCTAACATCGCTCGTCGGCCTTCTGTCGATCGACAACTAGCTCTGACAAACTTTTGCCAACCATCAAGACTACCAAATGAGATTTTCTGACTCCGTAAAAACCGATCGCGTTCCTGAATTAGTTCATGATAGCGGTTAAGTTCTTCGTCGCTTAATTTAACTTTAATCTGCTCGACTCGATAAGGAGCTAGAGCCGAACCTGCCAGATCTGCCGCCGTTTGGCGGTACACTTCTTTGCCGAGTAAAATTGTTAAATCCTCATGCTTACCGTCACTCCGTTCGGGTGTTGCACTCAAACCCAATCTATAAGGTGCGATGGCATATTCAGCAACTACTCGATAAAAATCTGTTGGCAAATGATGGCATTCATCACAGATCAATAGCCCATATAAATCGCCCAAAGATTCAATCTGAATTGCGGCACTATCATAAGTCGAAATTAAAATTGGTGTACGATCGCGCGAACCGCCACCCAATAGCCCAATTTCTGTCCCTGGAAAACTCACTAATAACTGGGCATACCACTGATGCATCAGATCGATCGTCGGTACCAAAATTAACGTGCTGCGGGGGGTAGAAGCGATCGCAAGCTGGGCAACTAGGGTTTTACCCGCTCCGGTAGGTAACACAACCACACCCTGCCTTCCTGCCCGTTTCCAGGCGAGTAGAGCTGCTGCTTGATGGGGATATGGTTCGATCCTAATCTGCGAGTCTAGTTCTAATGTGACAAAAGCTTTAGCTTTATCGACGAAGTTGGTGTCTTCCTGCTGAAGTGCTTCCACCACTTCTCGATAGTTAATGCCTGGAATCCGAAATTTCTCTACTCGATCGTCCCATGTAGCATAATCCATCCAACCTTTACCGCGTGGTGGTGGATGGAGCAGTAGGGTGCCGCGATCGTAAGTCAGAGTCGGCAATCTTGCCATGAACAAACAGTTAGGTAGAGTGATGCACACCCTATCCTAGCGCAACCCCTTTCTATTTAACCAATTTCGATCCCCTATTCCCTAACTTGTATAGGGAAGTTTCATCGCCAATTCATTCAACCACACATCTTGACCGATCGCACAGGCAACGCCGATGCCACCAGCCATATTCGCGGCAAATCCTTTTTCGGTATTTTTATAGTTAATATGATTAGCGATCGACCAGACAAAAATGGCGAACCCAAAGACAATTAATCCGGTAATCACAAATGTCAAAGATATAATTTGACTATCTGCCTGACTAGCATCATTAACCCAAATTTTTGCCCAGTGATTGGCAATTTTCCACACGACTACTTTGCTTGCCCAAATTGAAAATCCACCAATAAAATAGGCGATTACTCCAGGTATATATTCCATATTGGCTATTGGGTAAGTTCACTCCCTTTGAGTATGCCCAACGATCGCTCAATTATCTCCATCGATCGCGTTCTAGATCGTAAATTGCTTTTTCCCAGTGCCAATCTGGGGACTTATCGGGATATCTGAGTTGGGATTGCTGAATCAGGCGATTGGCTGTGTTGCGATTGCCACCTAGTAATTTTAATAGCTTTCTTTCTAAGTGCGGATGCTGTGGTCGAATGGCTCGGTTTGCAGGTTTACCTAGCCGTCCGCCGATGCGAACCTGATGACGTTGTTGCCAAGCGATAAATAACAAGCAGATTCCTACTGCGATCGCAACGATAGCACCAGTCATAGCAATTTATACAAATAAAAGATTAAATACTAATGCCGTAATTATTATAACTGAAAAGTATGACGATCTCAATCAGCGATCGTACGGATATCTGACTTGGTTTCGATCGACCATTGAGGATACCCACAAGAAATTGATGGAGTAGAAACTGGTAATGGACATCTAGATAACAGTGACTTAACTACTGGTAAAAACTGAAGATCGAGATCGATCTTATCGCCTAAATACTCACAGGCGATCGTCCACCAATTCTGTTCTTCTACTTGTAATTGGGTGATTTCGATCGCCGCAGCCCCATCTTGCGGTTTACTAATGGGTATAAGTTGCACGTCTAGTGGGGCAACAAGCAGATCGCTAAACTGAACCTGATACAATCTTTGATAGCGAGTTTTAGCTACTTTCAGCCAGCCCGGTTTATCCGCAATATTTTCCGGTGTTAATCCGGACGAATCATCCACACAAATCCATTTTGTCCATTGTTCTACCTGACTGGTTCTAAATCCCTCGATCGAGATTGTCCCTAAGATCGCCTGACGATATTTAACTTCCAAATTGCCCTGGCGTAATTTTACACCCAGATCGGGCGAGCTAGACTGAAGATAAACATCAGTTCTGTTGTCTGCATTAGCTAGTGGCTCTCCTAGCGTGTCAAACCAGGCAATTAGTTGCACTGGTAAAACTCCCGAATAAAACCAACGTACTTCGATCGTTTTAAAGTTGTCCACGGTTGTGTGTCAATTGGGAAACTGTCATGATTTGTTTCGCGACCGATCTCGTAGTTGGGTAAATTAGAGATATCGCATACCTCAACTGCTATGACTCGATCGGATCTCACCACTACTGCCAATTCTACTGGGATTCAATCCACCCAGCAGATCCATTCTGGATTTTCCCCTTGGCTGACTCGAATCCTCTATCCCATCGGACGCTATCTCATGCTACCTGGCTTCTTTCGGGAAATTGAGGTAATCGGACAAGAGCATATTCCTCAGACTGGTGCTGTGATTTTAGCCCCTACCCACAGAGCGAGATGGGATTCATTTCTGATTCCCTACGCTGCTGGCCCCTACGTCACGGGACGAAATGTGCGGTTCATGGTGAGTATCGATGAAATGACCGGCATTCAAGGCTGGTTTGTGCGGCGATTAGGTGGATTTCCGATCGATACTACCAAGCCAGGAATTGGCAGTATTCGGCATAGTGTCGAATTGCTCCACCAAGGCGAAATGTTGACTATCTACCCTGAAGGTAACATTTTTCGAGATGGCACTTTACACCCGCTCAAGAAAGGTTTAGCCCGAATTGCGATCCAATCAGTCTCCCTCAAACCAGATTTGGATCTCAAGGTGATTCCCATCTGTCTCAATTACGAACAGCCAGTTCCCAAATTTAGGAGTCGAGCATCTGTGAGAATCGGCAAACCATTACAAGTGCAAAATTATCAACATTTATCGAGTAAAGTAGGTGCCGAACAACTCCATCAAGATCTAACTCGATCGCTCGAAGAGTTGACACAGCATAATTCGCTCATTGAAAATTAACAAAAGCCCATTCCCTATCCCCTATTCCTATGTCCGACTTAAATGTATCTTGGGAAGAGTATCACCAATCGATCGAGTTGTTAGCCCAAAAAATTGCCGCATCCCAATGGCAATTCAACCAAATTATCTGTGTGGCTAGGGGTGGCTTGCGAGTAGGCGATATTCTTTCCCGAATCTTCGATCGACCGTTAGGGATTATCGCCGCTAGCTCATACGATGAAGATCGAGAACGCGGAAAACTAACTATCGGCCCTCAAATTGCTATGAGTACTCAGCAATTGGGCGATCGAGTATTATTAGTTGACGACTTGGTAGATTCTGGAGTTACGCTCAAACAAGTAGTAGCATGGCTGCGTGATCGACATCCCAAAATTCAGGATCTCCAAACTGCCGTTCTCTGGTATAAATCTTGCTCGATCTATATCCCTGACTACTATGTGAGCTATCTGCCTGATAATCCCTGGATTCATCAACCCTTCGAGAAGTATGAGCATTGGGGATATAGTCAAAATCTGAGCTAGTAAAACTCGTACCTACCCTCTACCCTGTTGGTGCTCGATCGCAATCCCCAATATTAACCCAACTGCTAGCACCATCAGCCCAATGTTCCTTTTTCCAGATCGGAGCTTGGTGTTTGAGCGTATCGATCGCATATTTACACGCCAAGAAAGCCTCAGTCCGATGAGGACAGCCAACAGCTACTAATACGCTAATTTCGCCAATTTTTAATTTGCCCACACGGTGATGAATTACCACCCGCGTGACATCCGCCCACTGTTGGCGAATCTCTAAGCCAATCTGGGCAAATACCCGCATTGCCATCGGCTCATAAGCCTGATATTCCAAGTACTCTACTGCTTTTCCATCGGTTCGATCGCGCACGGTGCCACTCATAACTACGACAGCACCATTTGCCGGAGTATCAGCTAGTTGATAGACTCGATCGAGCGATAACGGTGCGAAACCGATCGCCAAGCGATCGTCTGGATGGGCGACGATTTGAGTTAGAACAGTCGGAGTCAGGGTCATAGGTACATCAATAAAATCGGTCATACATTAATTCTATCTAGTTGCTAGTTATTCACCAGGCGGGTACTTATTGTCAACACCTAAACTGTATGTTATGATTAAGGATGTTAGTCTACAGCCTAGAACGTGGAGCGGTGGCTGAGTGGTCGAAAGCGGCACACTGCTAATGTGTTGTAGGAGTAATCCTACCGAGGGTTCGAATCCCTCCCTCTCCGTTCTTAAAAATATTCAAAAAGGGTCAGGCAATTGCCTGACCCTTTTTGAATATTCGAGCTGCGTGTAAGAATTTAGTCCGATTAGTTTCTCGATATTGGAGTAATTATTCGCCATACTTGTGTGCGTCCATCGAGCAGAGCATCGATTTTTGGTCGTTTGCAGTTAGTGTTCAAAATCCAGTCAAAACTTTTTTAGCGGTTAAATTAAATTGACTAAATTGAGGCGACACGATAATTTGTTCGGCTGTATAGACTTGTTCTTCGTACCATCCTTCGATGAGTTCTAGAACTGTTACCTTATTTAAAATCGGATCGACAATCCAGTATTCAGGAATTTGTCTCGCTGCGTATTCCGATCTTTTATAGCGATAATCTCTTTGTTCTTGATTAGGACTGACTACTTCAACAACCAAAGTAGGTGGTGGCATATCTGCAAGAATTGTCGAGCGGTTAGTTTCTCTTAATTCTAGCTCCAGATCTTCCGAAAGAATTGTGAGATCTGGAATGCGTGCGGTTGCTCTTCCTCCAGTCACGGCGATCGCAATTTGGTTTCTCAATAATTTTGGTGATATTTCTAACTTGAGAAAGTAAGCTAGTAAAGAGATCGAAACTTGCTGATTTTGATGGCTTTCTGGGGGCATTGGAATTAGTTCTCCATTCACAAGTTCACAAATGGTATCTGTGCCATCGTCATAATTGAGGTAGTCCTCAATACTCATGAGTTTACTTGCAACGACCATAGATTTTAACCTACCTATATCTAGGGACAATCTAACTACTACCCATTTTAATCGATGCTATGACTTTGAGCTAACAACATCATCTTTAATTAGGGGATTCTAATTTCTGCCCTAATTTAGGCTCTGTGCCAGCAATCAGTCGCTGAATATTCTTGCGATGCAACCACACCACATAGATGCCGCCGACGAGGGCAAAAATTGTATACGGTAGGGGTCGATCAAATGCCAGCATCGAAACGGTAACAGAGATTGCCCCAGCGATCGAACTAATCGAGACAATCCGGCTCAACGCGATCGAAAGCGCAAATACCGCAATTGTTGCTAAGCCAACTTGCCAAGACATCGCCAGCAATACGCCCACACCAGTGGCGACAGATTTACCACCACTAAATCCTAGCCAGATCGATTTACTGTGTCCCAGAATCGCTCCTGTCGCTGCTACAGGGACTAAATAATCTAGCCATTCAGTTGGCAGTGATGGCAAAAGATCGAGGGCAAATATGGCTTGAACCATTGTGACAGCCAAGATCCCTTTAAGTGCGTCGATGAATAACACGATCGAACCTGGAATTTTACCCAGCGTTCGCAGCACATTTGTCGCCCCCGTCGAACCCGAACCATGTTCGCGAATATCAATCCCCTGCAACATTTTTCCGGCTAAATATCCAGTCGGTAGAGAGCCGAATAGATACGCAATCACAAATATACCGATAGCGATAATTATATTAAAAGTCATTTCTAGATTTTTGATTAACTCACTCTAATCACCATTCAACATCCAATGTTCACTTTTACCGATACTCTCGATAATCATCCACTTGTTGATTTGGATCGGGTGCAAATGCCAACCAGAGTGGATACTGGAGGATCGAGAGACTAATTTGTCCTTCGGAGTTATCGATAATAATCAGCGGCATTTCCTTATTTGCCACAATTCGATCGACCTTTTGGACTAGAGCTTCTGGATCTTCAAATAAAATTATCCCACCATTACCGCCAAAATCAGCCTTAGAAAGTCCTAAACAGTCTTGAAACCCTCGCCGCCAATCGCCAAGCCGTTCGGGCAGGTTGGCAAGGACGAGAGTGCGAAGATAGTCGCCATATAACTCACGCAGCACAGATACAGCAGTGGCAGCTACTAAGATATTTTGGAGCCGACTACCCATCGTGCGCACTGCACCTCGCCCATCTTTAGCAAAGAACCATTCAGCTACCTTATCGGCATGAACTGGTTCGAGAGTGCGGCGGAGTTGCCAGGTGGGAGCATAATAATCTGGTGCCGTGCGATAGCGATCGATCGAGGCGCGTACCTTTGATGCAGTAGATTTAAAAGCAGGTTCCGTGAATTGGGGCGATTGATTCCTGGTGGTGGTGGCTGGAATGACTGATGCCTTATCTATGACTGGAGTCTGGATGCGGATTTGAGCGGGTGGCGGTTGAGGAAATTCGATTTCCTCGGCGATGACGACTAAATCCTGGAGACTCCCGACGAGATAATCTTTGAATCCTTGGAGGCGAATGGCGATATCTTGAGATGCCCCAGCAAAACTCTTGTTAATCTCTTTTTCAATTCGATCTCGTCTCCGTTCGAGTTGTTCGACGGAGATTTGCAGTTTTTGGCGACGTTGTTCGAGATCGGCAATGGAAGTTTGGACAATTTGCCCGATACTCGTTTGAGTGTCATCAATTTGTTGCTGGAGCTTGGCTTTAGTGGCTTGGAGTTTAGCAATTTCTGCTTTAATTGCGGCTTCTTTCCGCAGCAGTGGTTCAACTTTTAAGTTATCGCCCCCGATAGTCTCTAGCTCTGGTTCTAAATCTTGACTGATTTCATTCAGCAGAATATCCCAATTATCTTCGGGTGTGGGCGGATTCTCTGGCAAAGCGGCTGTTTCAATGGTAGATGTAATCTCTGGTTGCGCTAAATCGGGCATGGGTGGCTGCGGTAGAGGCGGTGGTAAGTCAACAACTTCTTCACTAGCCCAGATATCTGCAAGCGGCTCTGGCACTACCAAGATCTCTTCTACCACTTGGACATCAATGATTTCCGGTGGCTGAGCGGAGGAAGTTCGATCTGGCTCGCGATTTGTAATTCCGTCAGAATTCATAGATTTTGGCTTAGTGAGCACAGCAGAGATTGGCTATCAATAGATTTTCTTGCAGAAAGGCTCCGCCAACGAACTTCAATCGCGCTCTGGCTGTGGAAAGTAATGTTCGAGACAAGTGCGTAACATTTGCGAATTGAAGATAATCGGCAAAAAGTGAATGCTGTTGACTTCTTTAAAGTAAAACAAAATGGGTACGGGCTGCCAAAAAATCTCCCAATTTTCCCACTCACTGTAGGGAAATGTCCGAATCAATTTACTCCCACGGTAAACTTCTAAAGCAGTTGTCGTGAATTTCAATTTAATCAGGGCTGTTTGGATCGATAGAAATAAACCGAATGCCCCAATCCCCAAACCCACCCACGATTGAAGCAGAGCGGCGGGAATTGCGGCAGCGATCAGTATGAGCGGAATGGTATAACTAGGCTGAAGCTCGACGACATCGGGTAAGCGATCGGATGAGGGTATTGTTGTCACAGGGTTTCGATCGAAGGTTGCTACAATCCTTATTATTCTAACAGGGCGATCGGGAATTATGAATTAGCCCCGATCGGGAGTTTTGCGGTGCAAGGATAATAGCTGTGAATATTTACTGCTAAAATTGATAGCGATCGACACTAAAATCATTTAGCCGTAAAGAATAATGCTCAAGTTAAATTTTCGTCGGATGCTGACAGCCTGGTTATTACCGGCATTGTTAGTAGTAGTATCGTTAGTGGGTGTGAGTATTTATCCACAACTCGCGATCGCTGATGATTTTACCAAAGCAACATTGGGTAGTAGGGATTTCTCTGGCAAAGATTTAACTAGTTATGAGTTTACTCAAGCTAGTGTTCGCGGTGGCAAATTTGCTAATGCTAATTTAACTGGGGTAAGTTTGATTGGTGGCGATTTTGATTCGGCAGATTTTTCTGGTGCGAATATGACAAATACAGCATTAGATACAACTAGACTAACCCGCACAAATTTAACTAATACTATTTTCGTTGGTGCTTTCGCGACTAATACCAATTTTAATGGGGCAATTATTGACGGAGCAGATTTCACCGATGTGTTACTCCGCAAGGATGTCCAGAAGCTATTATGTAAGACGGCTAAGGGTACTAATCCAACGACGGGTAGAGTTACCAGAGAAACTTTAGAATGTCCGTAATATCTGTAGGTTGGGTAGAACGAATGTGTTGGCGAAGCCTCTCGGAACGAAATAAACCAACATTCACACAATTGATTGTTGGGTGTGTTGGGTTTCGAGGCTCAACCCAACCTACGATCTACGACCTTCCTCCTACTTGGAGTAAGTAATTTAGAAGGAGATTAGATCGGAAATAGTTACTATCCGCTGTTGTTGCAGTTGTTGAAGTCGCTGTTTGATCGCCATAAATGATTGGAGATTTTCTTTCTGTTTGGCTAAATCTTCGGGATCTTGACTTTTTAGTTTATTGAGATATTCTTGACATTTGCGTTCACAGGTGAATTTTTCTAGACAAGCGATCGCGGCTCTTAGCACTAATGGCGATCGCTGGATCTCTTCAGCCGTGTGCTCATCTAGATGAAATAGATGTTTGATTTGGGTATTTCGAAATGGATGATCGATCGCTAAATCTTGCAGCTTAATAATTAACTTTTCATCGAGATAATCGATCTCTCGATCTTGTCCATCTTGGGAATTTCCTGATGAAGACTGATCGATAATCTGTTTCCACAAAAAGCGATGATGAGCTAATATAAATTCTAAATTAGCTGAGTCTAACTCATCGATAATTGTCAAACGATGGATCGGATAATGAAGATAGATTCGGAGTAGTAAACCTTCGGCTTGTTCGACTAATCTTTGACTGGGATGAATCCCAACTGAGGTTAATTCTTCCTTTTCATCTATACCATCATCTGGTTCGCCAGGATCATCCACTGCTACTGATTCTAACTGTGGCGACCGAGTATAATCCTGCGTAGTCTGCTTGGTATATGGTACTTTCGGAGGTTGAAATTTCTTAATCCCGGTTTGGAGATTTTCCATTAATAGCGGAATCATCCGCGCATCCCCGGCACTCAATAAGCCTGCGGACTTCTGAAGATAATGGGTGCGGGTAGTTGATTCAGTAATGTTGGATAATAGCTCGACGATCTTCTTAGTCGCTTGTTGATATTGTTCTGCTTGAGTGAGATCTCGATTATTGATCGCTTGATGGATTTGCCAATCTAACCATAATGGCGCATTATCTAATAAATTTAGGTAACTTTCCTGACTATTATTTTTCAGAAATTCATCAGCATCTTTACCACTTGATAGATTGAGGATCCGAAGTTGTAATTGCCCTTGATAGGCAAGATTAGCAACTTCGCCGATCGCTCTTTCTGCTGCAATAGTACCCGCTTTATCTGCATCAAAGTTGAGAATAATTTGCTTAGATTCAGTAAATTTAACCAATTGTTTTACTTGAATTGAACTTAATGCCGTACCCAGCGCAGCTACCGCATTAGTAATCCCTGCCGCATGGAGGGCAATCACATCAAAATAGCCTTCAACTACTACTGCTCGATCGGTTTTATTAATGCTATCTTTAGATCGGTCGAGTCCATATAAAGTTTTACCCTTATCGAATAATTCTGTCTCTGGCGAATTGAGATACTTCGGCTGTTCGTCGCTTAATGTTCTACCCCCAAAGCCAATTACTCGCCCACGGACATCAAAAATTGGAATCATCAATCGATCGCGAAACCGATCGTAATAACTATTCCCATCCTTACGGGGAATAATTAATCCGGCGGCTTCGATCGCTTTTGGTGGAAATTTCTTTTGCGTGATTAAATAATTAGCTAAAGTTTCCCAACCAGAAGGAGAATAGCCGAGTTGAAAGCTTTGAATCGTCTCATCACTGAAGCTTCGATCGATCTTGAGATAGTTTAGAGCTTGTTCTCCCTGCGGCTGATTGAGTGCATGTTGATAGAATTTAGCCGTAATTGCCATAATTTCATACAACTGCTCCCGCTGGGATAACTGCCGTTGTAATTCCTGCCGTTGCTCTGGCTCCAACGTCCGAACTTGTACCTGATATCTACGCGCTAAATCTAATACCACATCAGTAAAAGATTGCTTCCCTAACTCCATGAGAAAGTTAATCGCATTTCCCCCAGCCTGACAACCAAAGCAGTAATACATTTGCTTAGTTGGACTGACAGAAAAGCTCGGCGACTTCTCCTGATGAAACGGACAGCTACCTAAATAATCTTTTCCCCGCTTTTTGAGCACCACATGCTCCCCCACCACATCGATAATATCGACTTTGGCTTTGACTTCTTCGATCGTTTCTGGGTGTAAGCGAGGAATCATTAGATAGGGATAGGGGATAGTGAGATTGGGGAATACTAGATAAGCATCTTATAATAGCCGCAGTCAGTGGTGTGTCTTCATATTTTAAATTATGCAACCAAAATTTGTCCCTGTCATTCTCGCTGGTGGTAAAGGCGAACGCTTTTGGCCACTCAGTCGCAAGCATCGCCCCAAACAGTTTCTCTGTCTCGATGGCAGTGGCGAAAGTCTGATGCAAGCCACAGCTAATCGATTGGTGCCAATTGTGGGTGGTTGGGAAGATATTTGGGTAATTACATCGGCAATGCTGGCAATAGGCGTACAAGAGCAATTACCCAGCCTTCCAGTCGATAATTTATTGGTAGAACCAGAGGGTAGAGATACAGCGGCGGCTGTGGCTTGGACGAGTCTGGAAGTAGCCAAACGTTATGGGGAAGATGTCATTATTGGCTTTTTTCCAGCCGATGCTTGGATTGGTGATGTTGAAGCTTTTGCTAAGACGATCTGGACAGCGGTAGAATTGGCACATACTCAAGGCGCGATCGTCACATTGGGGATCGCGCCAACTTATCCTTCAATCGGTTACGGCTATATTCAACAAGGCGCGTCCAGTGGCGTAGAGAGTTATCAAGCCCTGCGATTTACTGAGAAACCAGATCTAGCCACCGCTAAAGATTTTATTGCTAGTGGGGACTATACCTGGAATAGCGGTATTTTCATTTTCCCCGCTAAAACCGCGATCTCCGAACTCCAGATTCATGCACCGGAGCTGATGCAGCTGCTCATAGAACAGGGTGTCAGTATTTATGCCACTTTACCCAAAATCAGTATCGATTACGCCCTAATGGAAAAAACCAAATTAACCCATGTAATTCCAGCTAATTTTGGTTGGGATGATTTGGGCGATTGGAACGCGATCGAACGACTCTTGAAAGGGGATAATATTAATGTCGAATTAGCCAATCATGTGTGTATCGATACCCAAGGTTCGGTACTTTATGCCAGCAATCCTGATGAAGTGGTCGTCACGATTGGGTTAGAAGATGTGGTCGTCGTTCGTGATGGTGATGTGACCCTAATTGTCGCTAAAGATCGTACTCAAGAAATCAAACAAGTACTGAATAAAATCAAGGAGAATCGGGAACTCGATCGATTACTTTAAGCTAGAAGATTGAGGAGATAATTTTGTAGTTTAGCTTGAATTGTAAAACCCAACAATAATCTGGAGCTGTTGGGTTTTGTGCTGCTCCATCCAACTTATTAAGCAGTACCTTTAAATAATCCTTGCGGACGAAATAGCAGCGTTAATACCATTAAAATAAGTGCGATCGCCAGTTTATATTGAGAGCCGACAATCGGTACCGAGACTTCTTGAGCTATGCCAATAATAAACGCTCCGGCGATCGCCCCATAAGGATTGCCAATTCCACCCAACGTCACAGCGGCAAACATCGGCATAATCAAAAACCAACCCATATCCGGACGCACATTAGTAACTAATCCATACATCTGTCCGCCTAAACCAGTCAGACTCGCGGCAATAATCCACGTCCAGAGTACTACCTGCTCGACATTAATCCCCGTCACTCTTGCCAAATCGATATCGTCGGCTACTGCGCGCATCGCCTTGCCAATTTTAGTATTTTGGAGCAGAAAGTGTAATCCAGCGATCGCCACTATCGCTAAACCTAGGACAACCAGATTATAGAACTTGATTTTGATGCCGAATAAATCGATCGCTTCACTGACTGGGAGATTGTAACGTTTGGCATCACTACCCCAAATTAAGAGGATTCCATTCCGCAGAAATAATGCCAACCCGATCGAGATAATTACCAGCGTAGTCGAGGTTGCTCGCACCCGCCGCATTCGCTTCCATAAAATCTGTTCAGCCAGGAGTGCTACCCCCACAGTTGCCACAATACCTATCACCATTGATACCCAGATATTATTTAGCACGGGAATTGGACTCGCATTGAGCATCCACGCCACAAATGCACCCAACGTCATTAAGTCACCATGAGCAAAGTTTGACAGGCGTAAAATGCCATAAGTTAAAGTCAAACCAACTGCACCCAGGGCAATAATACTTCCCAAGGCAATACCATTTACAATTAATTGGGGATCCATGCTTTATCTAATACTGCTGGAAAGATTTTACATTAGGATCGAAGGCTATAGATAATTATTTTTAGGGAGTGGCGATCTGGCACATTAAAAATCCCCCAACAATAATGGTGGGGGATTTGACTATCTATTGAGGCGTAAATTCAGCTACCCGAATTTACCAGCAGTAGAAGCGATGAGGAAAGCTGCATAGGTGAGGATATAGCCAACAGTAAAGTGAGCTAGACCGACCAAACGACCTTGAACGATCGAGAGTGCAACGGGCTTATCTTTCCAACGAACCAAGTTCGCAAGTGGAGTCCGCTCGTGTGCCCAAACAACAGTTTCGATCAACTCTTGCCAGTAACCACGCCAGCTAATTAAGAACATAAAGCCAGTCGCCCAGACGAGGTGTCCGAAGAGGAACATCCATGCCCATACAGACAAGTTGTTCATCCCATAAGGGTTGTAACCATTAATTAACTGAGAGGAGTTCTGCCAGAGATAATCGCGTAACCAACCCATTAAGTAAGTCGAAGACTCATTAAACTGGGCAACGTTACCTTGCCATTGTCCGAGGTGTTTCCAGTGCCAGTAGAATGTGACCCACCCAATAGTGTTCAGCATCCAGAACATAGCGAGGTAGAAGGAATCCCAACCGGAGATGTCACAAGTACCACCACGACCGGGGCCATCACAAGGGAAGGCATAGCCGAAGTCTTTCTTGTCAGGCATTAATTTAGAACCACGGGCATCCAACGCACCTTTGACCAAAATCAATGTGGTGGTATGGAGTCCCAAGGCGATCGCATGGTGAACTAAGAAGTCACCTGGGCCGATTGTTAAGAACAGCGAGTTCTTATCCGAGTTGATTGCTTCCAACCAACCAGGTAGATAGACTGCACTGGTAGTTGAAGCCAAACTATCTGCATTGGATAGTAAGTTATCAAAACCATACAACAGCTTACCGTGAGCATCTTGGACGAACTGCGCGAACACAGGCTCAATCAAGATTTGCTTCTCAGGTGTACCGAAGGCAACTACAACATCGTTGTGTACGTAGAGTCCGAGGGTATGGAAACCTAAGAACAGAGACACCCAGCTCAAGTGAGAAATAATTGCCTCTTTGTGCTCTAGCATCCGCGCTAGAACGTTGTTCCGGTTTTGCTCTGGGTCGTAATCCCGTACCCAGAAGATCGCACCGTGAGCGAAGGCACCAACCATTAAGAACCCAGCAATATACTGGTGGTGGGTGTATAGTGCGGCTTGGGTAGTGAAATCCTGTGCCAAGAACGCATAAGGCGGCATGGAGTACATGTGTTGAGCCACTAAGGAATTGACTACACCTAACGAAGCCTGTGCCAATCCTAGTTGAAAGTGAAGGGAATTGTTCACAGTGTCATATAGACCTTTGTGACCTTCACCTAGTCTGCCTCCGGGTGGTTTATGAGCATTAAGGATATCCTTGATGCTGTGACCGATTCCAAAGTTCGTCCGATACATATGCCCAGCAACGATAAATAGTACCGCGATTGCTAGGTGATGGTGTGCCATGTCAGTCAACCACAAGGATTGAGTCTGAGGATGGAAACCACCCAAGAAAGTCAAGATCGCTGTGCCAGAACCTTGGGCTGTGCCAAACATCTGTTGAGCGGTATCAGGATTTTCGGCATATACACCCCAGTTCCCTGTAAAGAAGGGAGTTAAACCCGCCGGGTGAGGCAAGGTGCTGAGGAAATTATCCCAACCAACGTGCTGACCGCGAGATTCGGGAATCGCAACGTGGACTAAGTGACCAGTCCAAGCAAGAGAACTCACACCAAACAAACCAGCTAAGTGGTGATTGAGACGAGATTCAGCATTCTTGAACCAAGACAGGCTGGGGCGGAATTTAGGTTGGAGGTGCAACCAACCAGCAAACAGCATGACTGATGCGAGTACGAGCAAAAAGATCGAACCCATGTACAAGTCATCGTTTGTCCGCATTCCGATCGTGTACCACCACTGGTATACGCCAGAATAAGCAATATTCACAGGATTGGATGCGCCACCTTGAGTAAAAGCATCAACTGCTGGTTGCCCAAAGTGAGGGTCCCAAATTGCATGAGCGATCGGACGAACGTTCAGTGGATCTTTAATCCACTGTTCAAAGTTGCCTTGCCACGCGACGTGGAACAGGTTACCAGAAGCCCAGAGGAAGATAATACCTAGATGACCGAAGTGAGTTGCGAAAATCTTTTGGTAAAGATTTTCCTCTGTCATGCCATCATGGCTTTCAAAATCGTGAGCCGTGGCAATCCCGTACCAGATCCGACGAGTGGTCGGATCTTGTGCGAGGTCTTGGCTAAATTTGGGGAATTTAGTTGCCATAGTTTTCTTATCAGATTTCCTCGCTGACAAACAAGATGATTACAGTTGACATCATGCTAACCGCAACCATCTTGTGTGGCATTAATTAGCATTAATTTATGATGCTGCCGAACTTGGGTTCGGCTGGTTTCGGTCAGTAGCGATCGATTGACTCTCGCTACTGATGTAGACATTGACTTCGCTAACCGATCGAAATCGATCGAGCAAGGAAGAATGCCCATGTCGTAGCAATACCTCCAAGGAGATAATGTGCGACACCGACAGCCCGACCCTGAATAATACTCAGAGCACGAGGCTGAATTGCTGGTCCAAAGTTGAGCTTGTTGTGCGCCCAAACGATCGACTCAATCAGTTCTTGCCAATAGCCGCGACCACTGAACAGGAACATCAAACTAAACGCCCAGACGAAGTGAGCACCTAAGAAGATCAAACCGTAGGCAGACAGAGCCGAACCATAGGAATTGATTACTTGAGAGGATTGCGCCCAAAGGAAGTCACGCAACCAACCATTGATTGTCGTTGCACTAGCCGCAAAGTTTCCGCCAGTAACATGGGTAACTGAACCATCAGGTGCTACTGTACCCCAGACATCCGACTGCATCTTCCAACTAAAGTGGAAAATTACAACCGAAATGGCGTTGTACATCCAGAACAGACCAAGGAAGACGTGATCCCAACCAGAAACTTGGCAGGTACCGCCACGACCGGGGCCATCACAGGGGAAGCGGAAGCCCAGATTAGCTTTATCGGGAATTAACCGAGAGCTACGAGCAAACAGCACACCTTTCAGGAGAATGAGGACGGTGACGTGAATAGTGAAAGCATGAATATGGTGAACCATAAAGTCTGCCGTACCCAGGACAATCGGCATCATTGCCACTTTGCCACCGACAGCGAGGGTATCGCCACCGAAAGCCAGACTAGCAGTTTGCAGTGCATTTGGGGCAGTGTTACCAGCCGCAGCAGTGTGCAGACCTTGTACCCACTGAGCAAACACGGGTTGCAATTGAATTGCTTTGTCAGAGAACATATCTTGAGGACGACCCAAAGCTTGCATGGTATCGTTGTGGATATACAGACCGAAGCTGTGGAACCCTAAGAACATCGATACCCAATTCAGATGCGAAATAATCGCGTCGCGATGACGTAACATCCGATCGAGCAGATTGTTCTGGTTCATGGCAGGGTCGTAGTCACGAACCATGAAGATTGCTGCGTGAGCAGCCCCACCAACAACACAGAAACCGCCAATCCACATGTGGTGGGTAAATAACGATAACTGAGTAGCGTAGTCGGTAGCTAGGTAAGGATAAGGAGGCATTGCATACATGTGTTGTGCCACGATGATGCTAACCGACCCTAACATTGCTAAGTTGATTGCCAACTGAGCGTGCCAAGAAGTAGTCAGAATTTCATATAGACCTTTATGACCTTCGCCAGTAAAGGGACCACGATGATTTTCTAAAATTTCTTTCATGCTGTGACCGATACCCCAATTCGTCCGGTACATATGACCAGCAACGATGAATAGTACCGCTAGAGCAAGGTGATGGTGAGCTGTATCAGATAACCACAAACCGCCAGTAGTAGGGTTGAGACCACCTTTGAAGGTTAGGAAGTCTGCATATTCTCCCCAATTCAAGGTAAAGAATGGGGTCAAACCTTTAGCAAAACTGGGATACAGTTCGGCCATCTTGGATGCATCCAAGAACTCATGTGGTAGAGGAATATCTTTTGGTGCGACACCAGAATCTAATAATTTATTGATTGGTAAAGCAACGTGAATTTGATGACCTGCCCATGACAGACACCCCAAACCCAGTAAACCAGCCAGATGGTGGTTCATCATTGACTCTACATTCTGGAACCATTCTAATTTGGGAGCGCGTTTGTGGTAGTGGAACCAACCAGCAAACAGCATCAGACCAGCCATGACTAAACCACCAATGGCAGTGGCATAAAGCTGGGTCGAGTTGGTGTAACCAGACGCTCGCCACATCTGGAATAGCCCAGATGTAATTTGAATCCCGCGAAAACCGCCACCAACGTCGGCGTTAAGGATGTCTTGACCGACAACCGACCAGACGACTTGGGCACTGGGTTTGATCCCAGTGGGGTTTGTCAACCACGCTTCATAATTGGAGAAACGGGCACCATGGAAGTACATCCCGCTCAACCATATAAATATGACTGCGAGGTGACCGAAGTGAGCACTGAAAATCTTACGAGAAACGTCTTCTAAATCACTAGTGTGACTGTCGAAATCATGGGCGAGGGCATGAAGGTTCCAAATCCACGTGGTGGTTTTTGGTCCCTTAGCTAAGGTGCGATCGAAATGACCCGGTTTACCCCATTTCTCGAAAGAAGTAGGAACTGGATCTTTGTCAACAACTACCTTTACTTTTGCCTCCCGCTCTGGGGGACTGATTGTCATGAGGATTCTCCTCTCTAGACCAGGAACGAAGTGATACCCAACTGGGATTGCCCATTTTTCAAGATTTAGCTTGAAGCGAAACGGAGCCAAAAACTTTGCTCGGTTTCCTACCCCCGAAGGCGCAGGTACGAGCCGCACTTAAGATAAATAAAGCAAGTTCATTTAACAGTACTGCTGTTGAGTGAATTATAGGTTGATGACTTGTGCATATTCACCATTCGTTAACAATAATTCAAAGTCGCAGCCCTAAATGCTTGTATCGATCTTAAATCAAGGAATTTGGGATGAAAGTCAAGCTTAATACATTTTTTTTAAATAAACTTAATAATCCCTGAAAGTCCCTGTGAGAGCTAACTACGGCAGTTATTAACAATGGTAATATTTTTTACTTTGTAGCTTACAGTGTTATTGGTGAAAATGCTGTTTACATATGTACATAAACGATCGCCTTCCCCAAGGCAAAACAAAGCCAGCATTGTTACTATCGCTGGCTGCAACGATCCCCGGCAAAAAGATCGAAAATATTCGATGAATGTATACAGGATCGAGCTAGGCGATCGATTATGAAGTGCGAAAAAATACAATAGTATCGTCTTTAGTTCGGCCGCTCCTGTCGCAAATCGAGCAGCGATCGTTAAAAAACTCGCTAACCCTAGTAAAATAGGCATTGCCAACCAGTATGTGAAGCAGAGGTGTCGGTGTTGAGAGCGAATCTGAAGTGGAAATTAGTTGTTCGATGTTGGGGATCGTGTTTGGCTATTATGCTAGCGATCGTGATGACAAGCTGCGAGCAGTCCACAGCGATCGCGCCTAACTTTTCGGCAAATCCCCCTAATAATCATGCCCTAGCCACTACCGATGGGCCATTATCAGAAGTCAATGTCCCTATCAGCATCGCCAAACTAGCTCCAAGTTTAGAGAAATTTCAACCTCAAGTCCAAATCCTCAGCCCGCAACCCGACCAAATTCTGACTGACGATCGCGCAATTGTCCAATTACAAGTTAGCGACTTACCAATCTTCAAAAATCCCGAACTAGGCTTAGGAAACCACTTACATGTCATTCTCGACAAACAGACTTACAAAGGTGTGTACGATCTCACTCAACCCCTAGTTTTTGAAAACTTGGCGGCTGGAACCCATACTTTACGTGTATTTGCCGAGCGTCCGTGGCATGAAAGTTTCAAAAATGAAGGTGCATACGCCCAAACAACCTTCCATGTCCTAACCAAAACTGCCGAAAATAATCCTAATCCTCAGCAACCACTCCTTACTTATAGTCGCCCTGCGGGTAGTTACGGGGCAGAGCCGATTATGTTGGATTATTATTTGACCAACGCACCCTCTCATTTAGTTGCTAATGGCAGTTCAGACAGTCTGCCTGATTGGCGAATTCGGGCAACGGTCAATAATCAACAATTTATCATCGATCGTTGGACTCCCGTTTACCTCCAAGGCTTCAAGCAGGGTAAAAACTGGGTGAGACTAGAACTAGTAGACGATCGAGGGAATCCGATCTCTAATGTTTATAACGATACTGTAAGCATTGTCACTTACGATCCTCAAGCGAAAGATACCCTAGCAAAATTAGTCCGAGGAGAAATTAATCCTAATCTTGCTCGAACCCTCGTAGACCCTCAATCCGTAGTAGCAAGATCCACGCCTGCACCTGCACCTGTTGTCCTACCTACTCCTGTCACAGAGCCAACTCCAATTGTTACTCCGTCACCACAGCCAATTGCGATCCCCAGTCCGGTAATCGTCCCATCACCACAGCCAATTGCGATTCCTAGTCCGGTAATCGTCCCGTCGCCGCCGCCAACTGCGATCCCCAGTCCGATAGTTGTTGCACCACCGCAGCCAATTGCAATTCCTAGTCCTATAGTTGTCCCACCACCGCCACAGCCAATTGCGATTCCCAGTCCGATAGTTGTTGCATCACCGCCGCAGCCAACTGCAATTCCTAGTCCGATAGTTGTTGCGCCACCGCAACCAATTGCGATCTCTAGCCCCAGTACATCGCAGGTGCCGAACCAAAATCCGATCGAGATAGTTCAGCCCAAAATATTACCATCTCCTTTGCCCACACCAATAGCTGGTAATCCCCAACCTCTCCCGCTCGCCCAACCAGCACCTCCAGTAGCTCCAGATCCTGCCACTGTAAAGACTCCAGTTAATTCCGTCCCTGCCGCCATGCCCGAACCAATTGGATCGCCATTTGTGCCCGCCACCAGTATTCCCCGTAAACCTGCTACACCTAAGCCACAACCAACTGGATTCGCTCCCAGTGCGGCGACACCAACTAGCGGCTCCCCGGCTGTTTTATCGCCGCAAAATCCTGTGGCAGTTGAGATCCCCCCACAGAGTACACCACAACTAGCAGATCGAGGGCAGAAAACCTGGCAAGATCGAGCGATAGAATTAATCCAAATCGCTGGAGTCAAGACGAGAGCCTTTACCCATACTATTCCTGGCAAAGCCCAAAGATTCGGGCATAACGTTCACATTTGGTTTGGTAAGGCGATCGATACAATTCAATCATGGCGGAATCAAGGACCGAATGAATAAATAAATAAATAAATAAAAATACCTGATTCCCAATCGCTTAGTCGATCACATGAATTGGGCCATGGGTGCTAGCACTAAAAAATTGACGCACCAAACCATTATCAGTGGTGTCAATTTCGCTAGTTTTACCATCCCACTGCACCTTACCCTGATAAATAAAGACAATTCGATCAGTTGTGCGGCGAATTGTACTATCTTGATGCGTGACCATCACATAGGTACTGCAACCACCATCTGTGTGCTGCAAATCCCTGACTAAATCTTCGATCACCGTGGAGGCAATCGGGTCTAGTCCAGCGGTTGGCTCATCATATAATAAAACTTCCGGATTATCTTCGGGGTGTTCAGGGTTAGACATAATTGCCCGTGCGAAACTCACTCGTTTTCGCATCCCGCCAGATAGTTGGGCTGGATAGCGATCTGATACCCCAGCCATTCCTACCAATCCTAACTTTGCTTCTACCAACTCGCGAATCTTTTTGCGGGGGATGTGGGACTGCTGAAACAACCGAAAGCCAACATTTTCTTCTACCGTCAGCGAGTCGAATAATGCAGCTTGCTGAAATACCATCCCAATATAGATCGGATCGTTACCATCTTCGATCGATCCGCGCCGTAGTTGACCCTGAATGTAAACCTCACCGTCATCTGGCGTGAGTAAACCAGCAATGATCCGGAGAATCGTCGATTTACCTGTACCCGATGGGCCAATAATTCCCAATCCTTCTCCAGGATAGATGTCCAAATCCATCCCATCTAAGATTACATTCTTGCCGAAAGCCTGAGAAACTCCACGCAGTTGAATTATTGGTTCCATAAGAAGGTGGTAGGCTGTAGAGATTAGGCTTTCGGCTGTGGGGATAGATTGTGAGTCGGCTAGGTACAAGAGGATTAATCCGCAGAGCTATACTTTTGAGTGAATATACCACCAATTGCAGCGATCGTGGCTAAACATAACAGAACGGTTGGAACACCCAGAGCCGTCTCTGCCAGCCCCGTAAGTGCTAGTGGTAGACTTAGGGCGATATTGATTGCATTATTCTGAAGTCCAAATACTTTACCGCGCATTTCTTCTGGTGTTTCGATTTGAATGGTAGTCTGCATCGGAATTACCACACTCGCACTAAATACACCCATACCTACCAAGCATAATAGGCTCAGCCACAGCGATTGGGAAAATGATAACCCAATTAGACTAGCCGCCACTCCCAGCGAACCATACAGGCTCAATTGACTGCGGGAAAATTTGCGATCAAGATAACTCAATCCTACCGCACCTAAGCCCATCCCCACTCCGCCAGCAGCTAAAAGAAACCCAAATTGTGAAGCTTTGATTTCTGGCAACAGTTCGGCCATCCGCACAGTCACCACCGTCATCGAAGCAATTACTGATTGTAATATAACTAACTGAATCAGCGCGCCTTTAATCTGCTTATGCTCTCCTAAATACCGGACTCCATCTCTAAGATCGGCTAAGACATGTGGCTCATCTCCGGTGAGGATTTGTTTAGTTTCTCCCGTTCGCATCACAATCAGTAAAATACCCGCGACGGCGTAACTAGAGCCAACCAATAACTCTTTGCCAATGTTTACTCCCAAGCCAATACTTGCCCCCAAATTGTCTGCTAATGCTAAAATTGGCTCGCCGATCGCAAACCCGACAATTAGCGAACCCATTGCAGTGGTGGTATAAAGAGAATTCGCAGAGAGTAAATTTGGCTTATCTACAATCATGGAGATTGCCGATTGCTCAGCAGGGGAGAAAAATTGAGTTAGGGTAGATACCGCAAAAGTGATTGCTAAGAGAATCTCAAACCCTAACGGTAAATTGGCGACCACTTGCCCCCTGGTCAACCACAATAACAGCGGCGCAATTAGTACCAAAACGCCCCGGAGTAAGTTGGTAGCTACTAAAACCTCTTTTTTGTGCCATCGATCGATAAAGACCCCCGCCAAAGAGCCAAAAAGTACCGCTGGGATGGTATTTGCCATCATGATCCCTGATACCCAACCACTGATACTTTGATTTTCTGATTGAAATTGACTCTCGATGATTGCAATCATCAGTACCAGATAAACTTTATCGGCTAACTGAGAGAAAATCTGCCCACTCCATAAAGTGACAAAGTTCCGATTCTTGAGAACGGTGAGAAATCCTGGTCGGGGAGTTTCGCTTTTAGCTTGTGTCTCCGGGACAACAGTAGTTTCTCCATGTGTATCTGCCAAATCAGTCGGCTGTACAGAACTAGATTCATCTATTGTCGGAGCGATTAATTCATTTTCTGGAGCTTTGTCAAAATCAGATAGTCGCATTTAGTAATGTTGTAGGGCTATGAGCACCGCTGAATTT
The DNA here is from genome assembly GCA_031425415.1 of Chamaesiphon sp. VAR_61_metabat_425. Classification (GTDB taxonomy): domain Bacteria; phylum Cyanobacteriota; class Cyanobacteriia; order Cyanobacteriales; family Chamaesiphonaceae; genus Chamaesiphon. Next base: position 22,532 of record JANPJH010000104.1, read on the forward strand.
AAAGTTCGATCCTAAAAATTGATTTAAAAATATATTTTATTTTTGAGCTTCACTGTACCTGAGAGAATTAGACAAATGCTGTTAACATGCTGGCTCAACCCTAGTATAGACAGCGAAACCGCGCCTATCGCTTTAATCCATATTAAGTGGAAAACAAACACTTAGGGATAGTGAAAGCCGCACATTGTATTTAATTTGACCGATCGTAATTGTAGCGGTTTTAGCGAAATATTGTTGAGCCAGATCCTATCACCGCGAAGTTCCTATTTCCTATAAATCGATTAATGCTGCCGATTTGATCTGGATATTTAGGTGGTAATGAATGTATTGACGCAAAATCCGCTCTACCCGCCGCCAGACTCTGGCTAGCTCCAAATCGGAAATTCGTTCGAGTGAAAACCCATCGATCGCCAGATCCAGTCGATCAAGGCTAGGATCTGAGAGATGCTGAAATAGCAGCAATTCTAAGGCACTCAGTCGATAGTTGGCGGTGACACTCGGATCTTCACTAAGTGCAGCTAATTCCACTGTACTACCAGATTCGATGCTAAATCCGACCTCCCATTTAATGATGGTAAAATTGGGTTCGATCGATTGTTGGGTAATACAGCAATCATATACCTGGGGCGCAATTCCGCCCAAGGCGAGTAGGTGGAAAATCCCTTGACATAAATGGGCGATTGAGGCGGTATTATCACCTCGCTCTAAATTGTTGAGCCGACCCAAGTGCAGCATTAACAGTTGATATAATTCTTCCTGCGGATGTTCGCTCAAGGCTTGAGCCAAGACTAGTTCGGCTAGATATTGACTGGCGGCTAATTTACCTAAATCGCCGCTCAATCCACCATAAGTATTGAGCGTCTGCGCTTCAGTAATTCTATCTAACGATCGACCCTGAGCGATCGACAAACTGTTTACGACAAAAATCGCACTTCGTCCACCCAGACTGGAGTTAGACTTCCGCGCACCTGGCGCGATCGCTCTAATTAAACCATGTTCGCGGGTAAGAATTGTTACCAATCGATCGCTTTCACCAATGGGGATGGTTTTGAGATTGATACCTGTCGCTTTATATGTGCCACTCATCGGCTGGGTTGTACTTGTAAACTTCTATATTTCAACCAGGCTGTGTGTAGGAATCTTAACTGCCAGGTAATTTTTTAATGTTAATCAAATCCGTTAAGATACTATCCAAACTACCATTGACCTGAATTCGATCGATCTTCTCGGCAATTCGTTCTAATACCTCTAATTCCTTCAACCGCAGGGCGACAGGATTATCTTCCATCACTTTGGCTGTATTTAACATACTTCTAGTCGCGGCTGTTTCCTCGCGGCGACGGACCACATTGGCTTGGGCTGATTTCTCAGCTTCGACAACTTTACTAAGAATAGTCTTAATTTCCCCCGGTAAGATGATATCTTTCACGCCGACAGATTCTACCGTCAACCCATAATTAGCGGTCTTGAGCCGGATATACTCAGCGATCGATCGATCGATTGTCCCTTTATCTTCGAGCAGTCCATCTAGAGTCCGTTCGCCTACCGCTCCACGGAGGGCAAATTGTAGCTCTTTGTACAAGAACCCCGTAATATCTGCCAAACTATTACTCGCTTGGAGTGGATTGCTAATCCGATAACCAGCGGTGAGATTTAATCGCAAGGGTACTTTATCTTTGGTTAGGATATCTTGACCGGAAACTTCCATCGTCTGAAGCCGCAGATCGATCGCGTTAGACTTAAACGATCGATTGAATGACCACCAGGCATGGATACCTGGCTCAAGCTGCCCCTGAAATACACCATCGATGTATAACAAACCCAAATGTTGGACGGGCACTTCTTGAACGTGTAGAGCCGCATGATCGCCGCTCATTTTTTTAGTCACCGCTGAACCAGCTACCCATTCAGCGACCAGTCGAGGCGGAAGTTTTGCCTCGGTGCTAATATCGATAGTCTCTACCGCCACACCTTGCCAAAATAATCTCCGACTACAGGGTGGTAAAATGGCAATTGGTTTTTGGCGATCGCGCACGATCGCCACTTGATGGGCTACAGTTTCAGCAACGGTACAATATTCACTGACAAATTCTGGATGTCGATCGATTAAAACATCCTCATCGGGAAAAACTGGATTGGGAATCGTTCTGTTCAGAGTTTTACACCCCACATCTTTCCCAACCGACCAAAATCCATACTCGCCCGTACCCAACGGACGTAAGAAATTCTGCTGGACATACAGCAAGCCGATTTCGGACTCGGATACCTGAAACTTTTTCAAACCATTCAGCGAAAATCCCCTTGTCTTCTGCACCAAATCGACTGGAAGTTCTAAACTTTCAGTCAGGTTAAAATGAGTCACTTCGACAGGGACGAATCCTCGCCAGAAAGCTCGAAGTTGATTGGGCAGCACTGTCACCCAAGTTTGGCCGACGCGCACCAGTGCAACGCGGTCAAACTCTGTCCTAACGATCGTCAGATGTCGCTGTAACGCCGAGCTATGCTGTTGCAATAACAGCTCTAATTGCTCGATTTTTGCTTCAGGTTGATTGAGATCGTAGGTCTGCACGCGCCAATTCCAGCCCAGATAGCGATAAGTCCCTGGCAATAAAATTGTTTTAAAATCGCTCCGGTGATATAAAATTCCCCGTTCGTTTGGTTTGATGTAGAAAGTCTTGAACATGGAACATTATGACTGATGTTAACTCCGCAAGTGCTGGCGTTTACAGCTTTGCTGCGGACGAAGGGGAGTCTAGAACTGGATTAGGATCGCGATGAGAACCATAGCTATCCAAGGATAACCTAATTCTCACAAGCGATCGGATATATCGTTCGATCGCCAAATGCGAGTATTTCCCACAGAAACTTCAGCCACCGACGACGAAGGAATATACTCAAGTTCGAGATAGCCTCAATCGCACTAGCAGCTTGACTGTTGCTCGATTAAGTCACTAAGTGACCCAATCTCGCCAAACGCCAACGTTACAGAGTTTGTGAAAAGATGGACTCGAACCATATTGGGATTGCTCCCGTACCAGTGAGATTGCGCCCACATTTTGGCTTTGCAGCCGCCTTAACCCAAATAAGGTGCCTAATTTAACCTCTGGCGGAGGGTTGGTCAAAAGTGTAGGAATCGAACCTACTACAGATTGGTTAAACGCCAATTGCTCTACCAAATGAGCTAACTTTTAGGGGGAGTTTGATATAGGACTCGAACCTATACTCGACCGATAATCTTCGGCTGCTTTACCAATTAAGCTAATCAAACGAACTCCCTTCCCGTTATCAGAATTCCGAATGTTAATCTAGTCCGCAGTCTCATGGCGGGAAGGGAGTAAAGTCAATAATTAGGCAAAGGCTGTACCCGCGCAAACCAGTGGCTGACGGACCAGTTAGATATCCAGAATCCAGACTGTTCCAGTGCTGAACTTATTGCTTCGGTCCTCAGTTTAGCATAGACTCTGTAGGCTTTGAAAACTACACTATATATCACTACCGCTATCCTGTGTTAGCGATGGTGGTAGACTGGCGAAGGAGCGACTAGCTCGAACTTTTAAGCCACAGCAGCTTTACTAGCTACATCCTTCATGGCTAGAGACTTATTAGCTGTAGCTTTTTTGGTTTCGCCACCGAGTGTGGGTAAATCGGCTAATGAAAGTAATTGAATTCGTGATTGTTGAAGTGCTGATTCTCTCTCTGCTGCGGTATTGTAGCCCCAGTCGGCTAGATAGAGTTTAACGGCTTCTAGCTCTGGTTGAGAGGCAATTTTTGCCAGCGTACTAAGTTTATCTTCGACAAACCAGACCGTAGGTGATTTTTTGGCACCTCGATCGAGGATTTGCTTGAGACTGTCGGCTTTACTGCGCTTGAGTTCTTTACCCCAAATAAACTCACTCCCTAGCTCGATGCCTTCTTGTTTTAGTAGTTGGCTAACAAACCTACTTTCTTTCGTTGTAATAATGACTGGCTGAATTTTGCGCTCAGGCAGTGCTTTGAGCATATCCACCACACCAGGATAAAATTGATGCAAACGCAACCAACTCGCCGGATCTTGCTGAATCCAATTATCCCGAACTAGATCTAATTGTTGACTCACTTTGACCCCACTGAGCCGACTGTCAGCAATAATTCGATCGCGAATCCGCTGCCAAGAACTCTGCATCCGTTCGGTAGAAATGCCCAGACTGATTGCCCGGATTAATACCGGCATTTCCCAACCTACTTCAATTAGTGGACGCAATTCCCGAAACTTTTCGGCAACGCCTGCCGATGGCTCTAGCCTGTCGAGTTGCCAAACTTGCGTGTAAGTCCGCCATGCCGTCTGCCAATACTCTGCCATTCCATCGCAGATCGTCCCATCAAAATCTAGGGCGAGAATTCGCGCAGCATTCATACAGTTCTTATTCCTTTGGCTAACATCAAGAGCAGTTAGAGTGTCTACTGTTTGCCTCTAACTAAACTATTTTTAAACTAATTTTTACTGGGGTGCAAGGATTCGAACCTCGGAATGTCTGGACCAAAACCAGATGCCTTACCACTTGGCGACACCCCATTGCGATAACACTTGTCATCATATCACAAGTGAACAGGAAGATGTCAAGGGGAAAAAGGATCTTTTTTAGTAGTGGGGTGGGGAATGACATCTCCGACCTCATAAAGTAGACAGTATTAAATATTACTTTGGAGCAAAAATTATCGACGAGAAAACGTTTGTCAGCAACGTTAGTTAACAGATATCAACTCAGGAAAACATCTGTTGTATTAGCTACATTATTTATTGAATCTGAGATATTGGCTAGATTTTGGATAAAAAGAATCAATCATTATTATAAATCTAAAGATTTTGTTAAATTAGTTGAAGAATTGGCAATTAGCAGTTTAAGATTAAAAAATCTTAATAAAACAAATATGAAACTAAATACTCAAGATCGCGGTGAATAGCATTGTTACTGGCAAACGCTTTCGCGCTCTTGATAAACTCTTTGTGAACATATTTTTTTAGTTACTAGTGGAAGTTAGATTGTTTTTGACCACTGAGATAGTGATGTTTAATCTTGACAGATTTAATCAAATGCAGGATCTGATCTACTACTAATTCTCATATATTTTAGGAGGATTATAATGAAAATTGCTCAAGTTGCGCCCCTATGGGAACGAGTTCCACCACCAGCTTATGGCGGGATAGAATTGGTAGTTGGGTTGTTAACAGATGAGTTAGTTGCACGGGGTCATGATGTGACTCTGTTTGCTTCAGGTGATTCAATTACCGCTGCTAAACTAGAGTCAGTTCATCCCCAGGCATTGCGCTTAGATCCAAATATTAAGGAATGTGGCATTTATGAAATGCTCCAATTAGCTAACGTCTACGAGCGAGCAGCAGAATTTGATATCATTCACTCCCACATGGGTTGTGCGGCGTTGCCCTATAGCAGACTGACGAAAACGCCTACAGTTCACACCTTGCACGGTGTTTTTACTCCAGATAACGAAAAAATGTTTACCCATGCTAAGACTCAACCATACGTGAGCATTTCCAACTCGCAGCGGGAAGATCGCTTGGGTCTAAATCATGTTGCAACTGTGTATAACAGTATTGACGTGAGCAGTCATCACTTTTTTCCGATCGCTGACGAGCCAGCCTATCTAGCCTTTTTAGGCCGGATGTCGCCAGAAAAAGGCCCACACCACGCGATCGAAATTGCCAAAGCAGCAGGTATCCCGCTGAGAATGGCCGGGAAAATCGATCCGGTAGACATGGAATATTTCGATCGACAGATTGCCCCCCACATTGATGGTGTCCAAATTCAATTCCTGGGCGAAGCCAATCACTTCGTCAAAAATGATTTGATGGGGCGAGCAATCGCAACGCTATTTCCGATTACTTGGCGCGAACCGTTTGGGCTAGTGATGATTGAATCGATGGCTGCGGGAACTCCCGCGATCGCGATGAACCTCGGCTCGGTGCCGGAAGTAGTCGCTGATGGAGTGAGTGGATTTATCTGTAATACGGTAGCTGAATGTATTGCGGCGGTGGCTAAAATCTCAACTATCGATCGATCTTACTGTCGTCAATATGCTGAGCGGCTGTTTGGGGTCGATCGAATGACCACAGGCTATGAAGCAGTTTATCAGCAGGTATTAGCCGCAAAGTTCGCCCAGAATGGACACTCGATCGTGGCGAGACAACCAGCAGCTCTAGCATAACTTTAAGTTTTAACTTTAATCGATCGAATCTATCTCTTTGATGATTGCCGCTGTCGCCTAGTTGAAATAGCTTCAGCTATTCGATCGACATCTATTCTTTATTGAGGTGCAGATATGTTGACCGGAAAATTTCCTATCACCTTTGGTAATAAGCCAGGGATTACTACCGCACACCAAGCATTTGCTTCCGCTCGAACCAAGATTCCGACTCGTCAAGCTATCGCCTTAATCTCCGAGCATGGAGATCCGGCTGCCGAAATCGGTAAAGATGCCGCAGGGGGTCAGAATGTCTACGTCCGCCAAGTGGGTGAAGCTCTAGCCAAACTCGGTTGGCAAGTAGATATGTTTACGCGCAAAAGTAGTCCTTGCGATCCGACGATCGTCCAGCATTCACCCTACTGCCGCACGATTCGATTGATTGCGGGGCCAGAAACCTATATTCCTAGAGACGAGCTGTTTAAATATATGCCCGAATTTGTCGCGGCGTTACAGAAATTCCAGCAAAAAGAGGGAATTAGCTATCCGCTGGCGCATACTAACTACTGGATGTCTGGGTGGGTTGGTTTGCAACTCCAAAAGGCCCAAAATCTCCAGCTCGTTCATACTTATCACTCGCTTGGTGCCGTCAAATATCAATCGGTGAGCGATATTCCGGCGATCGCCCAAACTAGATTAGCCGTCGAGCAACAAATTCTCGAACAGGCTCATTGTGTCGTCGCAACTAGTCCTCAAGAACTTGAAGACTTGCAGACATTAGTTTCCAGGCAAGGGAAGATTGATATTATTCCCTGCGGCACCGATGTTACTAACTTCCGGCCTATTTCCAAGACTGAAGCGAGAAAAAAACTAGGGATCGAGGCTAAAGATAAAGTAGTATTATATGTCGGTCGGTTCGATCGACGGAAAGGGATTGAAACCCTTGTGCGTGCAACTGGAGAATTGCGGACGCAGCTAGAGCAAGGTGAAGAAATAGACCCCCAAACCTTAAAGTTGTTAGTTGTCGGCGGGAGCGATCCACAAGAAGCTGATGGTGCCGAACGCTGCCGGATCGAGCAGATTGTGACCGACTTAGACTTACATGCCAATACCGAATTTGTCGGAATGGTTGGACACGATCAATTGCCACTATATTACACTGCTGCCGATGTCTGTGTTATTCCCAGTCACTACGAACCCTTTGGACTAGTGGCGATCGAAGCTATGGCTTGTGGAACTCCCGTAGTTGCTTCCGCCGTCGGTGGTTTGAAATTTACCGTGATTTCTGAAGAAACAGGATTACTCGTACCACCCCATGATGTGAATGAATTTGCTCGCGCGATCGGTCGGATTCTCGCTGATGACATCTGGGCGCGAAAAGTCCGCAAACAAGCATCATTAAGGGTTCAACAGAACTTCAGTTGGACGGGAGTGGCAATCCAACTCAGCGATCTCTACCGTCGTCTTCTCGCCCAATCGTTGCTCGATCCCGGCATTAGCAGAGGATCGAGTGCAACGTCTACACTCTTACCCAATCGGGCGATCAAGGCTTCTTGAATTAGCAAGCACTATAAGACAGTGAATGTTCTAGACTGAATAGATGGGCAATGCTCATCTTTTTTATTGAGACACTCATAGCATGACTATTGCGCCTCTAAGCTGGCAAGAACTAGCAGCCCTCACCGATTTTCAGTTAGATCCGATCGATGGTCCCACAAACCCTCAAGCGCGGTTGCGCCTATTTGGGATGAGCGAAGCTGATGTCAGGGTGACGCTGTATCGAGATAACCATGCCTGGTGTCCCTACTGTCAAAAAATCTGGCTGTGGTTGGAGGAAAAACAGATCCCCTACCGGATCGAAAAAGTAACGATGTTTTGTTACGGGGAGAAAGAAAGCTGGTACAAGCGCAAAGTACCCTCTGGAATGCTCCCAGCACTAGAATTAGATGGTCGGATGATTACCGAAAGCGACGATATTTTACTCGCGCTAGAACGAGTTTTTGGCACATTAGGGGCAGGAATGCAAGATCCCACGGTATTGCCGTTGCGCCAATTAGAGCGGCTGTTATTTAGAGCCTGGTGTGGTTGGTTATGCCGTCCAGCAAGTTCTGTGCGGGAAGAGCAACAAAACCGATCTCGGTTCAAACAGGTGGTAACGCTGGTTGAAGATGCTCTCGCTAGTACATCAGGTGACTACTTTTTGGCTGAATTCGGTACTGCTGATGTCATTTTTACGCCCTATGTCGAACGGATGAATGCCAGCTTGTACTATTATAAAGGTTATTCCCTGCGCGAGGAAAACCCTCGCATGTCCGCCTGGTTTGATGCGATGGAGAGCCGCTCTACTTATCGAGGCACCCAAAGCGATTTTCACACCCATGTCCACGATTTGCCACCCCAGATGGGCGGTTGTTGGGAAAATGGGGAAACCCAGATGCTGATTAATAAAGCGCGAGTCGATAATGGTCCTTGGTTTGGACTACCAGATGTAACTTATCCCGAACCAGCAAATTCACGCGCGGAAGCTTTATATCGATCGATCCAACATCATCCTAATATTATTCGCGTCAATCCCGCCGAGGCTAAATTATTCGATGAAGCATTCCGGTGTGCGCTGACAAATATGATGACGGGCGAAACAGTTATTCCACCTGTCGGCTCGGATGGTGCATTGCGGTATTTACGCGATCGCATTAATGTGCCACGGGATATGTCTATCTACGCTGCTAAACGGTTACGGCAATCTTTAGAAGTAACTGCGGCTCTAGTCGGTGATGCTCAAGGAACACCCATTCCCTTCAATCATCGCCGCGATCAAAATCCGGCTGATTTCGCTAGAAAATAATGAATTAAAATTGTAGCTGTTGGGTTTTAGTTTACTCTACCCAGCTT
>JANPJH010000105.1:0-3383 GCA_031425415.1 Chamaesiphon sp. VAR_61_metabat_425
TAATAATTACCCGTTTACCTTGCAAGACATCCTTGAGTGGGTTTAACTTCATCCGAATCCCTGCTTCCCGCATTTCCTGGGTGGGTTGGATGAAAGTTCGCCCAACATAGCGATTTTTGATCAAGCCTTCAGCGTAGGGGATGCCAGATGCCGCTGCAAAGCCGATCGCTGCAGGAATGCCCGAATCGGGTACGCCAATCACGATATCAGCCGGATGAGGTGATTCTAAGGCTAATTGTTTGCCCAATCGCATCCGATAGCTATACAAGCTCTCTTCATTCACCCAGCTATCGGGACGGGCAAAATAAATCATTTCAAAAATACATAGCTTTGGCTGCACTTTCGGTGCCCAATCGATCGCGGTAATCCCTTCAGCCGTAATCCACAGCAGTTCGCCCGGATTGACATCGCGCTGATGGTCTGCCCCAATAATATCTAAGGCGCAGGTTTCTGAGGCTACTACATAATGGCTCACATGGTCGGGCATAATCCCCAAAACTAGAGGACGAATCCCATTCGGATCGCGAATTCCCATAATCCCGTCCGGGGTGCCGATCGCTAGACTAAATGCTCCCTTACATAACTTACACGCCGCGATCGTTGCCTCAACCCAGCCTTTGCCAGCATTGACTTCTTCCCGAATCGCGATCGCAATCATCTCTGAATCGATCGTCGTATTGAGTTCGCAGCCCCGACCTACCAAATATGTACGCAGTTCTTCCGTGTTGACAAGATTGCCATTGTGTGCAAGGGCTAGCTTGCCTAGTCTAGTTTCGACAATTACTGGCTGAGCATTTCCTCGGTGACTCGATCCAGTAGTCGAGTAACGAGTGTGCCCGATCGCGATTTGCCCTGGCAACTCCTGTAATATCTCTGGATTAAAGACATGAGACACCAGCCCCATATCCCGATGTTCGTGGAGGTGCTGTCCGTCAAAAGTGGCAATCCCAGCTGATTCTTGACCGCGATGCTGAAGCGCGTACAAGCCAAAGTAGGTGAGTCTAGCCACATCTTGACCTGGGGCGTAAATCCCAAACACTCCACAGGCTTCTTCAGGTTTATCGACGGCGTTATCATTATCGGCAGACAAATCGAGGCGTAAGTCGCAATCGGGAATCATGAAGGGCTACTGTGGGGAAGGGTGGCTAAAGATTGGAGTACAGGCTTGAGTTCGCTAGTCTTAGGGCAAATTGCAATTGGACTTCGATGTCCTGATACCTTAGGTAGTTACAGCATAGCCTAAGTCTGTAGCAAAATATACATATTAAATTTTGAGGATAAGTATAACTAAACTTAATATCAACAGTTGATTCGCGATCGCGAGACTAGATTTCAAGATAATTAAACTGTGCTTAACAATTGCTTAACCATAACATGAAAAGAGGAGATTGAGATCTGAATGCTTTGGCATTGTTCATGTGCAGATACTTACAAAACACTCCTCAAGTCTAACGCAAAGCCCACGCGCAAATTGGGCGATCGAGCAAGGCTGACTGATCCGCTTGCTGCACACGGCAGTTTATGGCATTATTAGGCGTGCAGTTAAGGTACGATCGTTGTATATTGTCTAGACCCAACGGCTGCGGACGGACATCTCAATTCTCCACAACACATTATCTCTAATTGTAATGTCAAATTCCCCTCATTGGTTAGACTTGAGTGAGTATGTCGCGATCTCCATTGCTGTGGTCGGATCGATCGCCGCAGCCAGCTCTTCAACTTGGATCTATGCACTGGTTCCCATCCTGATTAGTTTGATTTTAAATGCGATCAATCGCTGGCGATTGACTCAAAGCCTCCGGCTACACGATCGAGCATTGGAGCGGAAGCTAGAGCGGGAACTCCAGCAACAAGGTGAAGCCCTCCAGCAGGAAATCGCCCAAGCGCGGAGTTTTTCTACCGCGTTAGTGAAACAAACTCTCGCTGCTCAAAAATCAGAACCTCCAGCTCTAGCTGCGGCGATCGAGACGCAAGAGGTCAAAGCACTAGAACAGAAATTCGACCTCCAGAAACGACTGATGGTGTCGATGCAAGAGCATGTCGCTGGGGTTGAGGGCAGTCTCAAGGATGTGGTCGATCTATTAGAGGGTACAGCTTTAACCGATCGCGTAGAGCATTTGGAACGCCATCTCACTCAGCTCACCCAGCAGTTAGGTATCGATCCCGCCGACTTAAATGAGACTACCGGGAGATCGAGTTTTAATAGCGATGACGAAGAGGTCGATATTATGCCGCTGCTAGAGATGATTTCCGAAGATTTGATGACTGGCGATCTTTTTTCTGGGGATCTGACTTCGGGAGAATTGAGTGGCGATTTGTGGACTAAACCGACTTGGGATCTCCAGCAAACCATCAGTGCCCATAGTGATTGGGTCAGATGTTTGAGCTTTACACCTGATGGTGCCAAGCTCGTCAGTGGTAGTTTCGATAAGACAATCAAATTGTGGCAACTCGATACAGGGGCGGTAATCCATACGTTGGTCGATCACCCCAAGGGCGTATTTGCCCTAGCTGTCAGTCCCGATGGCAAACTGCTAGCAAGCGGAAGTTGGGATGAGATGATTAAATTATGGGATTTAGAAGCGGGTACCCTGCTCCACAACTTAACCGAACACAACGCCTCTGTTCGTTCTCTCGCAATTAGTGCCGATAGTCAAACTTTAGTCAGTGGCAGTTTTGACCAGACGATCAAAATGTGGCATCTACCCGATGGAGCGGTGACTAAAACGATCGTCGATCGCGAACCGATTGCCGCGATCGCCTTGAGTCCAAATGGTAGCTTTTTGGCTAGTACTGGAGATGATGGTAGTATTAAGCTCTGGTCGCTGACGGCTGGCGAACCGATTGCTGAAGCGATCGGCAATAAACATTGCATTGGTTCAATGACGATCTCGCCTGACTCGCAAACGATCGCGGCTGGCACGGTTAATGGCTATGTCATTCTGTGGAAATTAGAAAATAGTGAAAATGGTCAACAGCAGCAAATCAAGCCGCTCCAGGCGATTAAAGCCCATGCTGGACAAATAAATGCTTGCGTCTTTAGCCCTGACGGTCAATATCTAATCACTGGCAGTGTGGATGGCAAAGCGAAGGTGTGGTACAAAGATGAAGATCTCAATTTCCGTGATAAAGCCAGAAGCATTCTCAAGGGCGATCCAGGTCGTTCGGTGATGTCAGTCGCGATCGATCCAACTGGTCAAACGATCGCTGTTGGTGGTGCTGATGGTACGATCCAGCTTTGGCAGAAGAAGTAGGGAATAGAGAGTTGGGAGCGAAAAGTGCGGTCTTGGGGTTTCCCCCGCTTGGGTTCGTTCCATGGTCGGGAAACCCGACCGGACGAACTCCGCAAGTGGAGCACCTTTTCAAGACAGTTGGGAGTTAGG
>JANPJH010000106.1:0-8684 GCA_031425415.1 Chamaesiphon sp. VAR_61_metabat_425
GGACTCCGGCAGAGTTTGACAAGTTGGGCGAAGTAGCGCGAGAGTTAGGATTCAAGCATGTTCGATCGGGACCGTTGGTTCGCAGTTCTTATCATGCTGGAGAAGTTTAAAATTACTCATGCCTATCTCGATTGGTTGTGCTGTGTGGTCTTATCCTGGGTGGATGGGGGAAGTTTATCCCCCGAAAACTCCTGCGGTGGAATTTTTGCGGGTGTATAGTAATTTTTTCCCCGCAGTCGAGGGGAACACAACCTTTTATGCCATCCCCGATCGATCGACAATAAATCGCTGGATCGCCCAAACTCCCGCTGGCTTTCGGTTTTGTCTCAAGTTTCCCCGATCCATCACCCATGATGGGTTACTTTTGCCACAAATTCTCTCCGCCCAAGCATTTATCACCCAGATGCAGGAATTGGGCGAGCGATTGGGGGTGATGTTTATTCAGCTACCGCCGAATTATGCCCCCGACAAGTTAGCCGATTTGACAACATTCTTGACAGCATTACCCCGTCAGGGTGTAGATTTGGCAGTCGAAGTTCGGCATCTGGATTGGTTCAAATCACCCCACCAAGAGCGGTTAACTGAGCTATTGGTTAAATTAGGCGTTGGGCGAGTTATCCTCGACACTCGAGCGATTTATGCTGCCGATCCAAGTTTGGGAGCGATCGTCCAGTGTAAGAAGCCACAGGTACCGCTAGCATTGAGTCTGACAGCACCTTTTACGTTAATTCGGTATGTTTCTCATCCAGTTAGATCGGCAAATCAGGTTTGGCTGGAAGACTGGGCAAATCAGCTTCGATCGTGGTTAGATCTGAATACCCAAATTTATCTATTCGTTCATTGCCCAATTGAGGCTCGATCGCCGATTAATGCCCGTTATCTCCACGAAATTTTCACTCGATCGGGAATTTCCTTGCTACCATTACCACCCAATCCCACAGCGGATTTACCCGTTCAGTTAAGTTTGTTTTAGCCATTCACCTGATCCAGTCTAGAGGTAGCTAATCGATCAAGCCAACTAATAAAATAGGCGCGATTTGCTGTCTGTTCGGCGACAACTTGAGTGCCAACTGGATGGGGTGCGAGTCCAAAAATTGCCGCAGAGGTGACACAGAACATCGACTTTTGGAAACTTTGACAGATTTTTACCCGCAAATCCATTTCACCTCTGGGGGTATTAAGATAGCGTTTTTGCAAATAATCGGGCAGATAATGCCGCATATCCTGCATGAGCTGAGTGGGTGGAATCCCTGCACCGCCGATCGGCACTGGATCGGCATACAATGCACCGTAAGCAAAGTCTGGCAAATCATAAGGAATTTGATGCGCCTGAGCGTTAAAGGATACGGTACCGGGGAAGGGTGTCCCTCGGAAGAATACGGCTTCGACATAGGGTACAGCAGTATCCATCAAGAAGGTTAAACCAGCCGATTTGGGCAAGATGTCATAGTGTTGCCCGTTAATGTTTACGCCATATGTAATTGGGAGACTAGCCGCCGCAACTAAACCGTCTTGAATATGGGTGACAACTTCCGGGATAGTCTGAATTTCACCAGCATCAAATTTGTCGCTCAATGTGATGAACATATCACTCATCACCCGCCAAAATTGACCGAGGGCACTGTAGTAGGCAAGTTGACGCACCTGTTCGTTCAAAAAGTCACCAGACAGACGATCGAGTCCTCGGACAAACACGCGGGCAAATAAATCGGATTTAGTTTTTGCATTGATCGCGTGACGGATTAGCTCGACAAATTCTGGGGAGTCTAAATAGCGATCGAGTCCCCCGCCACCGTGCCACATCATCGTCCGCATACAGTATTCGGCGTACTCAAAATTAATTCGATCGTGCCACCAATGTTTGAGCAGTTTTGGCAATGTCACTTCCCCATTAAAGTATTTATAAAAGGGAAACAACACTAAAAATTGCTCGTCAGCAATATAAATTAGGTTGTTAGAATAGGCATCTAAAACAACGCCATAACTTTTGAGAATACCCACAACTTCTTCAACATTGTCGCGGGTATCTGGCAGCAATGGCACACCATTCATTAATCGATCGAGATACATACTAATTGTTAATTATTATTAAGTATTAATTATTTAATTGTGCGCTGTGAATAATAAATCTCCCTATTCATCATTCACCATTCCCTATTCCCTATCCTCTATCCCCTACTATATCGACAACAATAGTCGTCGGCTGATTGAAAGTTGCAATTGTAGTTTGACTCCAGCGGAGTACCCAATTAGGTTGTAGCCCAAAAACAACAATTAGCACAGCCAATAACAAACCTGGCAAACGATCCCGCCACAGGATAATTGGCAATACTAAATTATCTGGATCTGGTATATTCCCAGCCTGGGTAGTTAAACGTCCAAAAAAGGCTCGGTTGACTAGCAATAGGAAATAAACAGCGGTTAAACCCGTACCTACCATTGCCAGTAAGGTTTGAGTGGGGAAGATCGGAAAACTCCCCCGAAAGACGATAAATTCGGAGATAAATCCGACCATTCCGGGCATTCCCGCACTTGCCATCACCCCGACAATCATCAACGTACCGATAATTGGTAAACCACGTTCGGGGTTGAGTAAACCACTAAGGATGGTTAGATCCCTAGTGCCAGTTTTCTTGTAGACAACGCCAACGGCGAAGAATAACAGCGCAGAAATTAAACCGTGGCTGACCATTTGAAACACAGTTCCCGCAATACTCAGGGGGGTAGCCGCCGCACAAGCAAGTAAAATAAACCCCATGTGCCCGATCGAACTATAGGCAACCATTTTTTTCATGTCCGTTTGGGCAATGGCAATCGCTGAACCATAAATCGTGCTCGCCACCGCCCACCAGGCTAATCCAGGCGCAACTACCGCCCACGCATCGGGGAATAATCCCAAGCCAAATCGCAGTAACCCATAAGTACCCAGCTTCAACAACACCCCAGCCAATAATACCGAAATCGGCGTAGAAGCTTCAACGTGGGCATCAGGGAGCCAGGTGTGGAACGGCACCAAGGGAATTTTAATCCCAAAACCGATAATAATGGCACCCAAGAGAATCAATTGTTGGGCTAAGGGAAGAGTCTGACCGAGTAATGGTGCGTAATTAAAACTAGTCGAGCCAGTCAACCAAGTTAGTCCCAAAAAGGCCCCAAGGATAAAGACTCCCGATAGAGCTGTATAAATCAAAAATTTTGTTGCAGCATAACCTCTTCTTGCTCCACCCCAAATGGCAATCAGGAGATAGAGCGGAATTAATTCTAGCTCGTAAAAGATGAAAAACAACAGGAAATTATCTGCTAAAAATGCACCTGACACGCCTACATATAGCACTAACAAGAGAATGTAATATAAGCGCGGACGTTGAATCTCTAAATCGCTGATATAAATTGCAATTACAGTTAGTAGACTATTCAATAAAATCAACGGCAAAGATAAACCATCCAGACTGAGCCGATAGGTTAAACCCAGCGATTCAATCCACGGAATTGTTTCCCGAAACTGGGGCGAGATACTACTCGGCTCAAATTGGAATATCAGTATCAGCGACCAGCCGAACAGTAACACCACCATCGCTAACGCGATCGATCTTGCCTGGACAGCGGGCAATAAAGCAATTAATATCGCCCCAACTAAGGGCAACCAAATCAACACACTGAGCATTATATCAACCTATTCCTTGCCACAAAGACCAACATAAAGCAATCCCGATCGCCCCAATTCCTAACAGGATTGTGAGTAGATAAGACTGGGATTGTCCTGACGCACTATATTTCAAACCCTCCCCAGCAACTAGGGAAGCAACCCCCACGACATTCACCAACCCATCCACAATATATCGATCGATCCAGGCACTCAGCCGCGATAGACCCGCAACTGCGGCTACCACAGTAAACTTGTAGAATTGAAACACATAAAAATCCTGCGCCAGCAACTCCTGAAACCATCGATAGACCTGGAAGATCGATCTCCTGTCCACCCGTTCCAGCGGAATTAAACCACCGACAGCAAAACCGATTAATCCTGATAACACTAGGGAACTTGTTGCACCCAAATTTACCAGTTCCCAACCTGGTAGTACATTTAACTTTTGCATTGCTAACGGAATCAGCAGAGTAATAATTGTTAATGACACCATCGGCACCGCCATCGCCCAACCAACTTCTGGGGCGCGGCGGGTTTTCGGTCGAGATTCACCCAAAAAGGTTAAGCGATAAACTCTGGTTAAATTGAGCGCGTTTAAACCATTCACGGCAAGAATCACCGCCACTAACCAGGGTCGATCGTACCAGTAGACATCAACGCCATTTAGCAGTGCCCAAAAACCGCCGAGCGGGAGAAGGCCAACTAACCCGGCACTCCCAACTACAAAGGCTATTTTTGTGACCGGCATCTTTTGCCCCAGTCCACCCAGTTCGGTCAAATCTTGGCAGTTAGTGGTCAAACTGACCGCACTAGAACTCATAAATAATAAAGCTTTGGCAATTCCATGCGCCACCAATACCATTAAGGCAAAACTCGTCCATTGTGTCCCAACAGCGATAAAGACTAGCCCCAGATAGGCACTAGTAGAATGGGCTAGAGCGCGTTTGACATCAATTTGGGCGATTGCTACCAAAGAAGCCCCGATCGCCGTTACCGTCCCTAATAGCACCAGTACAGCCGACGCTACTGGGGAAAGAATCAAAATTGGTTGAAGCTTGATTAAGACATAAGCTCCCGAACCGACTACTACCGAGTTCCGCAAAATCGATGCTGGACCCGGCCCCTCCATCGCTTCATCTAACCACATGTGCAAGGGAAATTGAGCGCATTTACCTGTCGGCCCTGCAATCAAGGCTAATCCTAATAGCGTTGAGACTAACGGCGAGAGTTGAGCTGTCTCTGTCCACTCATACAAATCTGGAAAATTTAAACTCCCGGCATACACAGACAGCGATAACATCCCCATCAATAGCAGGACATCCCCGACCCGTTTTGTTAAAAAGGCATCTCGTGCCGCTGTTACTACCAACGGCTGGGCATACCAAAACCCAACCAGCATATAGGTAGATAGGGTCATCAACTCCAATAAGGCATAGGTCAGGAACAAGGAATCACTGATTGCTAACCCGCTTAACGCCGCTTCAAAAAAGCCAATCAGCGCGAAAAATCTCGCTAAAGCCCAATCTTTTTCCAAGTAGCCTAAAGCATAGACTTGAGCCAAAAAACTGAGCATTGTGATCAGTTCCATCGCCCCGACAGAGATCTCGGATATTTTGATTGCAAAGGTCAGATCGAGATCGGCTACGGATAACCAGTGAAACAAGTATTCCTGAGTGTCTTGACCCAAAGTGCTTTGAAATACCAAGCCACCATGAATCATGGCTATCACCGTCATCAAGATGTTGAAATAAGCCGCAGGCCGGGGGCCACTGCGCCGAACAATCCCGGTAGACCAGGGCAGCGTTAGGATGGCCCCAACGATTCCATAGAAGGGAATCCAGCAACTAGTCTGGAGCAAAAATTGGTTTACGGGTACGACCATCGATCTGGTTAAATTATTGGGTATTGGGGTTGGTGCCGCTAGGCAACTAGGCCCCGATCGTGATTAAGTTACAGTGTGATACGAAAGAGTTGCAAGATCTCTGAAAATTGACAATTTTTTCAGACGGCGGAGATGTTTGATTCTTTAATTTTAGAGGATTTGGCTAGTATGGTTTTACTTCAGCATACGGCTAAAAACTGCGAAAAGGAAATACTCGATTCTTATAACTTGACAATGGGATCGATAAAATTTGCAAATACCACAAAAAGTTTGCCAGCGAATTGATGTCGATTGACTTGCGATCGCCACTTGCCCGATCGCCATTCGATCCCATCACGCTGTAAGCTCTGAAATCTCTACTCCATTGGCGCGATCCCCTCTCAACCTGGCGATACAATACTACATATTCCTCCGATCGCTACATATATAAACTTTTCTGATATTTGAATTAAATAAATAGAATTGTTGCTTATATTGCCAAAGGTAGCGTCTCAGTTTATGCTTGACCATAGCGTTTGGTTTTCACATAGATAAAAATCTATGTGAAACATCGGCGTGCTCTGCTAAAATCAATAGTAGCGGATCATCGCTCGTAACTACAAATTTAATCTAAGGACGAAAAATATATGTCTATTGCCGTGGGAATGATTGAGACCAAAGGTTTCCCCGCAGTTGTGGAAGCTGCTGATGCCATGGTCAAAGCCGCACGGGTCACGCTAGTTGGCTATGAGAAAATCGGTAGCGGTCGGGTGACAGTCATTGTCCGTGGTGATGTTTCTGAAGTTCAAGCTTCCGTATCCGCAGGCGTGGAATCCGTTAAGCGTGTCAATGGTGGCGAAGTGCTATCCACTCACATCATTGCTCGTCCCCACGAGAACCTAGAGTACGTTCTCCCCATGAACTACACCGAAGACGTTGAGAAATTCCGCGTCTAAAAGTTAGTTCAGTATCACATTAAGCAGAAAATTAGGAGTTATTGATAATGTCAATTGCAGTTGGGATGATTGAAACATTGGGCTTTCCCGCAGTCGTGGAAGCCGCTGATGCCATGGTGAAAGCCGCACGAGTTACGCTAGTTGGCTACGAGAAAATCGGCAGTGGTCGTGTAACTGTAATCGTTCGTGGCGACGTTTCGGAAGTTCAAGCTTCCGTTGCTGCTGGCGTAGAATCCGTCAAACGGGTTAACGGCGGACAAGTGCTGTCTACTCACATCATTGCTCGTCCCCATGAAAACCTAGAGTACGTGTTACCAATGCGTTACACCGAAGATGTCCAACAGTTTCGCGATAGCTTAAATGGCCCAGGCCCATTGGCAATCGGCGGCAGACGCTCCTAGTCTGAATGAAACTAGCTAAAGTGCTGGGTACTGTGGTCAGTACCCATAAGGAGCCGAGTTTAACTGGGACTAAGTTTTTGCTGGTGCAAATGCTCGATGCCGCAGGTAACGATTTACCTGAGTATGAAGTCGCCGCTGACTGTGTGGGTGCAGGTTTGACAGAAGTAGTTTTGGTCAGTCGGGGCAGTGCTGCCCGTCAAATCTCCGCCAAAAACAGCTATCCTGTCGATGCACTGATTGTCGCGATCGTCGATACAGTCGCCGTGGGCAACGACCTAACATACAGCAAGCGAGATGCCACAAGGTAAAAAATTATTATTTAGTTAATGTTATGTTTTAGGAGAATTTTTCATGGCGATTCGTCAAGCTGCATCACCACCAACCCCGTGGTCGCAGACTCTATCTCGTCCGCAAATCGACGAGAGTGCCTATGTCCATGTCTCCACTAGCATCATTGGTGATGTGCAAATTGGGGCTAATGTCATGGTTGCGCCTGGGGTCTCGATTCGGGCAGACGAGGGTAGCCCATTTTATGTTGGAGCTAGCTCCAATATTCAGGATGGGGTCGTGATCCATGGGCTGGCAGAAGGTCGGGTGAAAGGTGATAACCTCCAAGATTATTCGGTGTGGATTGGGGCGAAGACCTCAATTACCCATAAAGCTCTAATTCATGGCCCTGCCTATGTTGGCGATGACTGTTTTATCGGATTTCGATCGACAGTATTTAATGCCAAAGTCGGTAATGGGTGCATTGTGATGATGCATGTCTTGATCGAAAATGTGGAAATTCCTCCGGGTAAATATGTACCTTCTGGCTCGATTATTACGAGCCAACACCAAGCAGACCGTCTCTCAGATGTTCAGTCAGCGGATGTCGAGTTTGCACATCACATTATTGGGATTAATGACTCGCTGCGGAGTGGTTATCTTTGTGCCGAAGATGTCGGCTGCATTCAGTCTTTCGAGACTAATTTAAATTCAGAAATTATTGATGATTTTACCGGAACTGAAGATATGAATAATATTAGTGACAGCATTCGCCAGCAAGTTCGTCGGTTATTGAGCCAAGGCTATCGCGTCGGAGTAGAATATGCCGATGCTCGTCGCTTTCGGACTAGTTCGTGGCAAAGTGCTCCATTGACCCAGGGTAGTGAAGCTAGCGTTTTGGCCAGCCTCGCAAGTTGTCTAGACGAACAGCAAGGTAAATATGTCCAACTGATTGGTGTCGATCCTAACTCGCGATCTCGGGTACTCGAACTCATTATTCAACGCCCTGATGGTGTGGTAACTCAAGTCAGCAATGCCGCTATTAAAGGGAATGCTCCTGCGGCTGCTAGTAATGGCAATGGCAATGGCAATGGCAATGCTGGTGGTGATGTGGCTACTTCTGTCCGTCAACTCCTGAGTCAAGGCTTCCGCATCGGCACGGAATTTGCAGATGCACGCCGTTATCGAGCTACTTCCTGGACGAGTGGCCCATCTTATCAAGGCTCCCGCGAAGGTGAAGCGATTTCGATGCTGACCGAATTAGTAGCAGCTCATCCGAATGATTATGTCAGGCTGATTGGCATCGATTCAAGTGCGCGGCGACGGGTATCAGAAGTGATGATTCACAAACCGGGTGATGGTGGCACGATCGCGGCTAGTAATGGTGGGGGTCAATCTAGCTCATTTAGTAGCTCCTTTGGTGGCTCGACTGCCAGTAGTAATGTTAAAACTTCCCTCAGTGCTGAAGTAGTCGCCTCCGTCCGTCGGCTGTTAGAAAGTAGCTACCAAATCACTACCGAACATGCTGATAAGCGGCGGTTTCAGACCAGTTC
>JANPJH010000107.1:0-3447 GCA_031425415.1 Chamaesiphon sp. VAR_61_metabat_425
CGGGATGGGTTGATGTACCCCTAAGCGAACGCGGTCGGGCGGAGGCGACAATCGCTTCCTGTCGGCTCAGTGGTTATCGCGTGAATGTCTGTTTTACAAGTAAATTAATCAGGGCAATTGAGACAGCAACAATCTGTCTGACCGAAAATGATGATATCTGCGGTGGCAAAATTCCGATTATTAAGCACGAGCAACCTGACGCAGATTGGCGTGGCTGGGATAACTACGATGGAAATCCGGCGGAAGAACTACCTATTTTTACGAATGCTGCCCTCGATGAGCGGTTTTATGGTGATTTGCAGGGTTTAAATAAAGCTGATACCGCTGCTAAGTACGGCAGCGAACAGGTGCAAAAGTGGCGCAGATCTTACAGTGTCCGACCACCTGGCGGCGAGAGTTTGGAGGATACCCAACAGCGGGTGGTTGCTTATTTCAAAAGCCGGATTTTACCCCATTTGCTTCAAGGTGATAATGTCTTAATTGCCGCACATGGGAACTCGTTGCGATCGATTATCATGATGCTTGATCGGTTGAGTCCAGATGAAGTGACAGCACTAGAACTAGCAACGGGCGTACCGATCGTGTACGAGCTGGATGCTGCTGGAAAATCGATTGCTGGCGCAGACGGCAAGCCGTTCGGCAAAAAGATTCTCAACGATTGACCTCAATAAAAATAAAACAATTTATCGATTGTTGTAAAAGTACATCACAGAGGGATAAGTAATGGAACTAAATGAATTGCCAGGATCGGAGTTAATCTTACCTGGATTGGAAGATCTTTACCAAGGCAGAAATAATACAATCGGCTCGCTATTAATTTCGATCGCGTCTATTCGCTTAACCACAGCAGGATTGGATATTCCGCAGGTATCTCTGGTGTCAGAGCCAGAACTGGCTTTGTATAATTATCTTCAGATCGATCGCGATGATGCTTATTCTTACTATAATGCTTTATTAAATAGTCTCAACAGCTTTTGTGCTGCACTTGAACTGAAGTCCAAATATCAATAAATTAGTGTTAGAGCTTGTCCTTCTAAGATTTTCAGGATTTTTGCTAACCTTAATTTTAGTAAATCAAATAGGATTGCTATATTGATGCGATCGATCTCTAGTCCTAGCTAATCGATTGGGAATCTATTCTTTCAACTTAGAGATTAATGAAAAACAAAGAAGTAATCGAAAATCGACCGATTCCTATCATTCAAATCATCCATTGTAATTGGACAAAGATGTCGAGAGAAATGCCTAACGCTGCATTGAGAAATACTGTTCCTGAGCGTTTGCCAATTCCATTAGATCTAATTGATTCTCAAGCAGCAGTAAAATCACTTCACCATGAAGTATTTTTTGATGAAAAAGATGAATTTCAAAATCCTAGAGTAAGCCTTTTTGCCAATCCAGTAATACTTCCAGCATCTGGTTGTACTGAAATAGAAAACACATCTCAAGAAATAATTGCAATTTATAGATACCATTCATCTCAATCTCGTGGTGGTGCGCCTAATCGTGGAGCATTACAACACAGATTGAATTCAAGTTTAAATAATTGGGTACAAGTAATGGAGAATGGAAGATTTTCACACGGGTTTATGGGTGGTGACTGGAAGTATCAAAAAATTGTAGTTAATGCTGGGCTATTTGATTGTCTAAACACAGACTATTTTATCGATCGACCGCCCGCTCAGACATTTAGTGCGATGGCAGATTTGTGGTGAAAATCCAATCTGATACTTTTGAGTTCCCACAACCGATCGACTTGGCACGATCGGTCACAGATAATCTGACAGGTGGATGTACAACTTGACAGAATAGCTCGATCGACTTGGCACGATTAAGCTAGTAGTAGGTTGGGTTGAAGAATGAAACCCAACAATCCCAGTGGTTGAGAATCGATTCTCCAAAGGATGAGGCTACGCCAATGACGTGTACTGCCTTCAAGCGAGAATCAATCGGATATCGACTCCCCCTCAAGCTAAAATAGAGAGGTACAGTTGAAACGAGGTCAAACCTATGGCAGTTCGCCAGCGACGTTACAGCAAAGAAGAGTTAGCTAGGCGTGGGCAAGAACTCTATGAATCTGGCATTCAACAACAAGTCGAAGTGGGCAACGATGGTAAAATTGTGGCGATCGACATCGAAACAGGAGCCTTTGAGGTCGATGAAAATATCGTACCCGCAACCAATCGCTTGTTTGAGCAATACCCCGATGCTCAACCGTGGGTGATCCGGATCGGACATCGTGCCGTGGATCATTTCGGGGCAAGAAGTCTGAAGAAAAATCCATGATTTACGGAGTAGTCAATTTACGGCGAGAAGCAATGCTTCCCCTCGTCGTCGGTAACACAAACAAGCAACAGAAAGTGGTTGATACCGTTATCGATACAGGATTTAGCGGATTCCTATCTTTGCCATCTTCAATCATTACCGCCCTAGATTTACCGTGGAGTGCCTCGGATATTGTCACATTGGGTGATGGAAGCGAAACCCTGTTCGATTTATACACTGCAAATGTGATTTGGGATGGGCAGTACCGCGATATTTACATCGCAGAATCAGAAACAGAACCCTTGTTAGGAATGGCATTGCTGTATGGTTATCGATTGCAGGTTGATAATATTGAGGGCGGTATCGTCAAAATTGAAGAACTTTGATTCCGTGAAATATCGATTCGATTCAAATCACTCCATCTTTTCTAGCCATAAACAGCATCAAATCGATCGTCCGACAGGCGTAAGCCCACTCATTATCGTACCAAGCCACCACTTTGAAAAAGTTGGCATTTAAACCAATCCCTGCTGTGGCATCAAAGATACTCGAACGAGGATCGGTGCGGAAATCCATCGAAACAACTTTGTCCTCGGTATAGCCCAAGATCCCATTCAATTCTCCCGTCGCTGCCGCTTTCATCGCGGCACAAATATCTGCATAGGTGGTAGGTTTGACAGTTTTAAAAGTCAAGTCGATGACTGAGACATCGGCAGTACCCACCCGAAACGCCATCCCGCTCAACTTTCCTTTCAAGTCGGGTAATACTAGCGCGACTGCTTTGGCCGCTCCAGTTGAGGCGGGAATGATATTCTGGGCGGCTCCCCGTCCGCTCCGCCAGTCTTTTTTATCGGGGCCATCGACAGTAGACTGGGTGGCAGTCATGGCGTGAACGGTCGTCATTAAACCTTCAGCGATTCCAAAGGTGTCGTGCAAGACTTCGGCAACAGATGAAATTATCTCCAACGCAAGCTGCACCACCAACTGTCTAGCTCCAGTTGCCAAAGTCTTGCACGACACCTTTGGGATCGCCGAAGGCTTAATGACTACCGTTCACGCCATGACTGCCACCCAGCTCACCGTTGATGGCCCCAGTAAAAAAGACTGGCGGAGCGGACGGGGAGCCGCCCAGAATATCATTCCCGCCTCAACTGGCGCGGCAAAAGCAGTTGCGCTCGTATT
>JANPJH010000108.1:0-7235 GCA_031425415.1 Chamaesiphon sp. VAR_61_metabat_425
AATTCAACATGGCACACATCGAAATTTCTAACTTAAATATTGCTGGTAGCGACTTATTGGCAGGTAGCGACAGCTTCTTAACCGAACTCCAAGACACTGATACTACTAACATTCTTGGCGGTAGTGGGTACAAGAAAGGCAAGAGTCATAAGGGCAAGAGTAATAAAGGCAAGAGTCGTAAAGGCAAGAGTGGTCGTGGTTGCTTCTCTTGCTCCCCTTGTCACTAGTCTATTCGTAAATCTGTTGCAGAACTAGTTGAATAACCTCTGAAATAGCCTCGATCTAGTGGGGTTTTCAGAGGTTATCTCAATAAATTGATGTCATTAAATATCCGAGGAATTAGCCCTTCTGGTTTTGTGATTTGAACCGTCCGGCGATAAAGTCCCGTCGCGTCGCATGTTTTGTGGTTCGCCCCGTCACTCGTTTCCGCCACATCCGAAAACTAGAAGCCTTCATTTCTCGCCGCATCAGCGCGATGACTTGCGGCTCAGTTAGCCCAAATTGCAACTCGATCGATTCAAATGTAGTCCGATCTTCCCAAGCCATTTCCAGCACTCGATCGATCGTCGCAGAATCTAATTCTGGTAATTTCATCAGTGTTTTAAGTACACACAAAAAAATTTATGTACTTTTATTATAATAAAAATTGTATGGAAATGCCTTAAGTGGGGTCAAAATACTCTTACCCAGGCGATTCGGCAGAGCCAACGCTATGCGAACGCGGTAAGTTTATTGGTGTAAAATTTAATATAGAGCGTCAATCGAGTATTGCAAAACGACCAACCCAATGTCAGCAAAGGATATATTTCATGAGGCAGTCAAACGTGGACTAGTGAAAGACGGTTGGACGATCGCAGCAGACCCACTAGCACTAGAGTGGGAAGGTGTAACAGTCAAAATTGACCTTGCAGCAGATCGGTTAATCTCTGCCGATCGAGGAGATGAGAAAATAGCGATTGAGATTAAAAGCTTTATTAGTCCTTCCGCAATTAGTGATTTTCATATAGCACTGGGACAGTGTTTGAATTACAAAATCATGCTGGAAGTTCACGAGCCAGATCGCGATCTCTACCTGGCGATTCCCCTTGATGCTTATGAGACTTTTTTTCAAACTAGGTTTGCTCAAACTGTTATAACCCGCTATGGCCTTCAGCTAATCGTCTATAATCCAATCCTTGAGGAAATTGTTCAGTGGATAAAATAGAACTATATCGTACCTCTATTCAGGCCTTGTTGAAAGAACACGATCGACATTTGCCAAAGAATAACAATGATGATATCGAAAACGAGCTGTTCTTTGACGTTGAGCGCGATCGATATCAACTAATGCGAGTCGGATGGCAGGAGTTGAAGAGAGTGTACCATACCATCATGCACTTCGATATTAAAGATGGAAAAATCTGGATTCAGCAGAACATGACTGACGTAGATGTGGGTCAAGAGCTGGTAGATATGGGCGTGTCGAAGCAAGATATCATTCTGGGATTGCATCCACCCTATAAAAGACCTTACACCGGATATGGTGTAGCCTAATCGTTGTGATTCTTTGCCGAAAACGCGGATAAAAAAACAAGTAGCAGGTAAGCCAGACCGCTACTTTGCAAGGCGAAGATAGAAGAGTGGGCTGAATTAAAAAGCAGCTAGAGCTATAAGCTCTAGCTGCTGGTAATCGCGGAGCTTGATTTAACCGATTACACTACTGGTTGGGAACACAGGAGCAACTTGGAAGTAAACATCAATCATGTCTAGACTCTTACCACTGGTAGTAGTGACAGAACCGCGCTCACCCAAGATATTATCGTTTTTGTCCATTTCAAATTTCTTCTCATGGGCAACATTTAAGGATTTGATGCCAAATACAGAGAGAGCTTGAAGTTCACCCTTATCTGTCACACCATTACTGTTGCCATCTTGCCAGATTTTCAAAGAACCAAAGTTCTGATCTTTAGCATCGACAATCCCATCGCGGTTAGTATCAAAAGAATCTAACTTAGCAAAACCGTCGCCTACGCCACCACCAAATAATTCATTACCATTGTCGATTTTGCCGTTGCCATTGCCATCTACAGCTAGCAAACCATCTTTGGCAGAAATCCAGCCGACACCAACTTTCGATCCGGTGTTGAGTAAGTCAAACTCAACGCCTTTGTCGAGTCCCAAGGTCTTAATCCCATCGCCATTGAGGTCGATTGCCAGAGGACTATGCCATTTGTAGCTACCTTCGTCGATAATAGTTACGGGGCATTTTGGTTGAACAACCTGACAGCCACCAGCATCGACAATATCTAAGGAAAAGTTTTCATTTCCTTCACCCAGCGGGGTGTCTGGGGTAATTACCTTTTTCCCACCCATCGAGACCTGTTCTTGCCAAGTCTGAACATTAATGCTCTCGGAAGTGGTACTACCAGCCTTAATAGTTAGGGTAATCGTGTCACCATTGATAATCTGACCTTGGGAATCAGAAACAGTATAGTCCCGATCGAGTCCTGGCATTACACCTTTGCGAAGATTGCCTTTAGCCTTTTGACCGGAACCATCGCCCTCAAAGCCAATTGCCGTTCCATCTGAGACCTTAATGGTGAAAGTGAGATCGGTTGTAGCAGGTCTGTCTATTTGCAGACGATAGCTACCTTTTCCACCCTCAGTAATAGTCGAATCACCAACTAATGAGACCTGTGGTTGGTGTGTAGGTGTTGGCATCGGTGGCATCATCGGTTCAGGTGCTGGAGGAGTCGGGATACCAGGGTGGCCGCCGCCATTATTCGAGGGAGGACAATCTAGGGGTGGTGGTGGTGGTGGTGGTGGCACTGCACAGCCGCCACCAGTAGAATTGCCATTATTTGGACGCACACCGGGATGGGAGGATGGTGTCAATGGAGTATTATTTGGAACAATAGGTGAAGATGCTGGATCGAAAAGACTGGCGGAACCATTTTTCCCGCTCTTCTTGACTTTTGTTGACTGACTACTTTTGTTGGACATAATAAATCTACGTATATGTATTTAAGGTGCAAGTAAATTTATTATCATCAAAATAATTCATATACGGATCGGCTAGATGACTCAACTGTCACTGCGCTATTCCATCAGCCGTTGGGATAGGGGTAGGGAATAGTGAATAGTGAATAGTGAATAAGGTGCAAGCATCCTGTTCTTTTCTTTACCCCCTACCTTCTACCCTCTACTCTCTACCCTGTACCTACTTCTGAACAGTAATACTTTGCCGTGCAACCGATCGCGGAAATATCTGTTTAAACCCATTCTTACGGCTAACTTCTGACTCATTTGTCAACTTCCAGAGCGTTTCATAGAAGAAGAAAGACACACCAGCTAAACCCTGCTTGCGGACAGCTTCAACTTGAGTTTGAATCTGTTTCATTGATATAGGCTTAGGCTTGAGTCCAGTCAAAATACCAATACCCACAGGGATATGCTGACTAGCTAGTTTCAGGGCTGGTTGATTGATTTCTTTGATAAATGTGGTTAAGTTATCGCGATAAACTTGAACTAGTAACTCCTCAACTAAGCCTTGACGTTCCCATTTAGCCCAGTCTTGCAAGAAGAAGCTTTTGGCAAAGCTTTGAGGATTAGGTGAGATTGAAACAATTACCTTGGGTTTAACAGCTTTAATTGCCATAAATAAATCGCGCATAAATGCAGTGATTTTATCAGCCCGCCAGTTTACCCATTCCTCATTTTTTGTATCTGTTGGTGGTAGATTGCCTTGATGATCTCGCTTGTATAAATCTACAGTAAATTTGTCATAGCCAAATTCAGAAGGTAAGCCAAAGTGATCGTCAAATTGAATGCCATCAACATCATATTTTTTCACAACTTCGACTACTAAATTGATCGTGAATTTTTGGACATCAGGACGAAAAGGATTGAGCCAAACGCGGGGATCTTTTCCTTCCTTCCAGATTGTGCCGCCATCTTGCTTGGTCGTCAGCCAATCGGGATGAAGTTTCGCTAAATCGGACCCAGCCGGATCTGTTGTTGCCGGTGCCATGAAGCCAAACTCAAACCAGGGAATCACGGCAAGTCCTTGCTTGTGACCTTGAGTGACTGCTTCTTGCAATACGTCACGACCTTCCAATCCTTCGGTCTTACTCAATGTTCGATTAATTAGCATCCCGGCGGATTTTTTGGGCATAAAACTACTCCCAACTACTCGTTGAGCGACCTTGCTAGGGTACATAGTATAACCCCAGTTCCAAACGACCGGATAAATAGTATTAAAGTTGAGATCTCGCAGATCTTTGATCGCCTTTGCTAGCCTACTGCGGGTAAATAGCACATCGCTATCAACATTTGTAATCCACACGCCGCGAATTTCTCGCATAGATTTAGTTTGTGCAGATTGAGAGAGTGCAATAGTAGGCAGGATTAGTGATAGTGTCAGGCCAATAATAATGAGCAAAGCGAACCAAGATTTACGGTTAAACATTAGAGCAGAGGGTAGAGGATAGGAATTATTTATTAACTTCTAATCGATCTATATTGATGTTTTCGGTCGTTCGATCGACCAATGTAGCTCGGAGGATTGGGTAAGTTTAACTCTTTTTAGACCGACTAGATCGATCGTTGCTTGAACCTCAGCTAAAGTAAGTGCAGCTTTGAGTGAATCTCGAAATAACTGCTGCTGGTGGGCATCATAATTTCCACCTATTCGATCGACTAAATCATTGACAATTGCATCATTTTCTGGTCGAATTAAATCGCGAATTAAAATCGCTCCATCCGGTCGCACCAAGCGGTTCACCTCCTGAAAAAATGAGACCGGCTCTGGTAAATGATGAACCAAACTGTTGGAAATGAGCATATCAAATTCCAGATCTGGATATGCCATTCTTTTTGTATCCACCCGTTCCAGCCGAATTCGCTGAATCAATCCAGCTTCTTCCACATTTCGTTGACCAACAATCAGCATAGATTGTGCCAAATCCACTGCGGTAATTAAATACTGAGGTCGGCGTTGACACATCAAAATCGGAATCCGCACTGTTCCTGTCCCTGCATCTAAAATTTTGACAGCATCAGGATCTAACGCGATCGCATCCTCGGCAAATACCGTATTTACGCTGGTAAAATCCATCGCATCGTAGGCAGTCGCCTCTAGCCAGGTATCCATTACTTCAGGTTCGAGAATTCTATCCATAGAGTTGCGATCGCGCTCAGAGTGCCTTAACTATTTTGTCACGTCTGCCATCCACTTTAGATAATCAGCCGAATTCGAGCAGATTTTTGGCGATCGGCTCAGTTAAACCCGACCTAGACGTGATAATTTAAGTATTGGTGTAACAAACTTTGTGAAAAAACATTAAAATATAGTGCTGAGGTAATCGAGATCGCGTCTGCGAATTCAAGCCAAAGCATTGACAAACAAGCGGTTGTAGGTAATGATTTAGCCGCTCTAATCTTACGTTTAGATTGAATCAAAACTGTCAACTGTAGTGACAGGAATGCCCCGGCACTTCTTCAGCGGTTGTTTGTCCACCTAAAATTAAGGCTATTCCCCCAGGGGAACTCCTGCAAGCAAGCTAATTCGATTCCACTCTGGAGGAATTTTTATATGTCTATTCGTTTATATGTGGGCAACTTACCAAAAAATGACGTGGAGCGCGATGAACTCCAAGTTGTCTTTGCTGAAGCGGGCGATTTAGTCTCCGTTAAAGTGATTAAAGATCGCAAAACTGGTAAATGTCGCGGGTTTGGTTTCGTCACGGTAGAAACTGACGAACAGGCAGACCAAATCATTGAAAAGTACAACGGTGCGATGTTCCAAGAAATGCCCATCAAAATCGAAAAAGCTCTACCCAAAGCTAAAGGAGAAGATGAGGATGGGGAATCTGGCGAACCTAGTGAACCGAAAGAGCCTAGAGATATTCCCAAACCTAATCTAAGTAATAAAGGAACTGGTACGACGGCAACTGCAACAACGGCGACGGCGACGGCAACTTCAACTCCTACTCCCCGGCGTAGCGGTGGTAGCGGCAGTAATGGTGGCGGCAAAAAAGGTGCTCGAAAAGAGAGCAATAAAGGTAATAGCGGGACTAGTACCTATACCAGCACTCCTAGTACTGAAAGTTTCCAACCCGACCCCCGTTGGGCAGGCAAACTAGCTGAACTCAAGGATAAATTAGCTCAATCTGGCAATTCCTAAATTTATCCAGTTTTGGCATAAAGTAGGAATACACCGACTGCAATTGCTTGCAGCTAAATTAAATTATTGCTGAGGATATTGATATCCCGGCAGTTTTTTTGTGCAGCCAATCAGGACTTACAGGATTTAAGGATTGGCACAAACTTATTCCCTTTCCCCTTTCCCCTGATACAGTAATGACATCCAAAAGATTAAAAAGATGACGACACCACAAGATTTAATGAAGCAAGAAGTTGGCAAAGCTGCGGCTGCGCTAGTAAAGTCGAATTCGATCGTTGGTTTAGGCACAGGTTCGACGACTGCCTTTGCGATCGAGTATATTGGCAAACGCCTCGCCGCTGGAGAAATTACCAATGTCAAAGGGATTCCCACATCTTTCCAAGCCAGAGTCTTGGCTAAACAATATGGTATCCCCTTAACTACTCTAGATGAAGTAGATCGCATTGACATGGCGATCGATGGTGCGGATGAAGTAGATCCTCACAAAAATCTGATCAAAGGTGGTGGTGCGGCGCACACCCAAGAGAAAGTCATCGATGCTCTCGCCGAGCAATTTATCGTCGTCGTCGATAATACGAAGTTAGTCGATAAACTCGGTTCGACCTTTCTGCTCCCCGTCGAAGTGATTCCGATGGCGGTAACTCCCGTCATGCGGGCGATTGAAAAGCTCGGTGGTAAACCTCAACTGCGGATGGGTGTCAAAAAAGCCGGCCCCGTCGTGACTGATCAGGGTAACTTGGTAATTGATGTTAAATTTGACTCGATCGACAATCCCGCTGAGTTAGAAAAAACCCTCAACAATATCCCTGGTGTCCTGGAAAACGGTTTATTTGTTGGCGTAACCGATTTAGTGCTAGTCGGTGAAGTTCAAGGCGATAAAGTCATCATTAGAGAAATGTAGGCTCTGTAGGGCGGGCTGATGCTATGAACAATGGGTCTAAAGATCGTATCACCCGCCCTTCGGCAAGCTCAGTGACCAGCCTCACCCACTATCAACCTTTCGATCGCGTAATTTCTGAATCTCGTCAAACTCGATCGAATACAATTAGACTAGGAACCTCGTCGCCAACAT
>JANPJH010000109.1:0-10765 GCA_031425415.1 Chamaesiphon sp. VAR_61_metabat_425
CAAGGCGATCGCTGTTGGCAACTTATTTTGAAAAATAAGCCCTATTTAGTTACTTTTCACCCCGAAATATTTGAAGAGCGATCATCCTCACTCCGCCTATTAGCCTTCGGCGATCCTTTATTCGATCGGCTACTTTCTCTCGCCACAGTTAAATCTGATTCGTTGGCCATTGGCTTGCCGTAGGCAATCGAGCCATGAGTCAAAATACTGAAACCTGCAAGCCTTACTGGGTCAGTTATTGAGTTTCCACGCCTTTTTCTTGTCAAAAAACCTTTCGATCTAAGCGTAATTGCCGATCTCATACATCTGATGGTACTGTTATACTAATAAAGTGCGTGAATATTAATTTCGTCAATGTTCACCAGGAGATAGGATAATGGAATAATAAGCAAAGTATATAAAAATTAGTAATAATCTCACCAAATTAAAAAATTACCAAACCAAAGTGGAAGGGGCATATGACAAAGACCCTAAATAGAATGGCTGACTTATACAGTCGCTTGTCACAAATTGGATTTCCGCAGAAATATGTTCGAGAGGTAGCCCTACCCGACTGGTGGTGCGACGAATTTGAACAATCTGATGGTGCTGCGATCGATGCAGCCAGCTATGCTGCGCGAAGATTCAATCTAGATCTAGACTCACTACTCGAACCTGAAAGCTTACCCAGTTTTAATCTGGCTGGAAACCCCAAATTCAAAACCGTAAAAGGTTCCGATTGTAATAAATTTACGATCGCCACAGCACTTTGCAATCGAATCGCAGAGTTGGTTGCTGCTGCTTGTATTAATGACTATCAGCCTCTCACCAATCTATCGATTCAAGGAATCAGAAGTATTCTGCTTGAAGACAATGGAATTGTTAGCTTAGAATCTGTTCTAAACCTCTGCTGGCAAAGAGGTATTCCAGTACTTCACTACAATAACTTCCCAAAGAAGACTAAGAAATTTCATGGCATGGTAACGTATATGGGCGATCGTCCTGTCATTGTTATTAGCCTCCAGGATCTATCTCCATCACGTTTGTTGTTTATCCTAGTCCATGAAATAGGACATATTTACAAAGAACATATTTCCGCCGAGATCGGTTCTATGATTGATGAAAAAGTCGATCTAAATAGTGTCGATCTAGAAGAGATAGAAGCAAACGAAGTTGCTGGTGAAATTTTATTTGGCAGAGCAAATATGATCTATCATCTTTCTAATCAATATAAAGGTGAAAGGTTAGCAGATTGTGCAAGGCAAATTGCAGCACGAGATCGAATCGCGCCTGGATTGATTGCTTGGAATTATGGGTGGGAAAAAGACAAAAAAGAGCAGTGGGGTATCACTAGAAATGCAGTCAGCATACTAGAGCCAGAAGCTAATGCTCCAGCCCAAATTAACCAGTATCTTCAAGATCGGCTAGATTGGGATAAGCTAAGTGATGACAACCAAGATCACTTAAAATTATCGCTAAAACTAGAGGACAATTAATGGGGATGGTTTATTTTCTAGATAATGACGTAATCCTCAAGTTAACGACTTACAGGATGCTGGATGAAGCGTTAGACGGCTTAGAAATAGATCGATCGAATATTCGGGTACTGGACAGTGCCCGATTTGTTTTTGAAAAGAAGAAAGAATTGCGAGAAAAATACTCAGCAGCGATACGGGAAGCTGCTATTGATTTTGTCAAACAACACGTTAAAATTGCATCTCAAGATAGCGATGAACACAGGCTACTAATAGGCCAAAATGGTATTGACATTGGAGAAGCAACTCTAATTACTGCAACTATTCAGGAATCAGCTTCCTTCTTAGTTAGTGGTGATAAGAAGTGTTTGAATGCCTTGGTCGCTAAGGATTTAGATTCAATTCATAAAAAAATGCAAGGTCGTGTCATTTGCTTAGAGCAAATAATTTGTAGATCGATCCAAACTCAAGGCTTTGACTGGGTACTAGAACGAGTACTACCAAATCTAGAATGTGACAAAACACTAAAAGCTGCTTTTGGCTCTGGCACTAAATCTCAAGCAGAAACAGTACTTTACACTTTGAATAGTTATATTCAAGACTTACAGGTAAAATCATCAGGTATCTTGTCCGACCTGTAACTCCACGACAAACACAGGATCTGGCTCAATGACGAACCGCTCATGATAGATGATTGCCAGCCAGAAGTCTTCTCCGGCAACCCGATCGCAAACAGCTAGGAAACCGATCTCGTACCAATCACGCCCAAAAGTCGTGTCTGTCAAAAATATCGTTACCGAATTACCATCCACACTCCAATTAGTTCTAACGATCGTCACATTAGGGTGATATTTGCGGGGAATTGGTAACAGGACAGGGCGGTTATCGATAATTAAAAACTCTGGAATATCCTCGATTTGACGAGTAAATGGATCGTAATCTGGACGATTGGCAAAGATTAATCGATCGGAATCATCATCGACAAGGCACTTCCAATCCCAAGGGCCTTCATGTTTCTCGATAATCCGATCCCATCGGACTTTCGCAATCTTTTGACGTGTCGCTTCGGATAAATCTGCTAATTTCATACGCTGGAGATTGTAATGAACCTGATTTACTAATACATAAATACTCTATATGGACACATCAGAAAATGCAAGTGCATTTCAATTGCACACCTTTCCGCAGACGATTTCGCAAGCAGACATATTGGATCGAGTTCTCGATCCAATATGTCGATGTTCGTCGTGCCAGTCTCCTTCTGGCAAAATCTGACAGAAAAATGCTATATTCAATTTTAGGTAAGTCACCGACTTACTTTCCGCCCGCCAACTAGGAATCCCGATGACTGACTGATAGCAGATCCACTCCTAAATCACACACAGATTACCCTGTCCGCAGGAATCTTGTGTTTGTTTATCAGGAGAGAGATGATGTCAATTATCGGATTAAGATTTCGGAGCATGGCGGCTCGAATCAAAGTTTTAAACCTTAACCATCCAGATTTAGCAGTTGAAAAGGTTCGACTAGTTATTAGCGATCGACTCACACACATTGTCGATAAAGCTCGATCGATCGGCATAGATTTAGACGATCCCTACGAAGTATGGGAATTACTCAGCATCGATGCCGTTATCTCCCTCGAAGATATTCAAGGACAACACCATCGGGTCGCAATCTCGATCGTCGAGAATGAATCTCGTGCCTACCGATTGATGAAACAACGGCAAACATATTCAGGGAAGGATGTTCGCGTTTCGTTGGGAATGCACTGTCACTGGGTAATTTGTGTTAACGCAAAGCATCTGCCTGATGACGGTGAATGGATCGATATTCTCTACCATCAGATCGATATCCCTCGCGGTTGGTCGGATTGTCGATTGATTAATCTGTAGAGGTTATGACAAGCTTAGGGGTTTGCAAACCTTACTCAACCCCTAACCAGTATTCTTCAGAAACGAAGTAGCTAATCAACCTCTGGACTATCGGAAATCTCGATTTGGGCGAGATTGACATCTGCTTGCAAAATCGACTTATGAGCGGCTTGAGCTAACTCCGCGATCGAGCATTGATACAACAGACACAAAGCCGCAGTCTTATCGATCTTCAATTTTGGCATCGTCCGCCCCTTTTCCCAATTCCGTACCGAAGACTCGCCCACACCCACCCGACTCGCCACATCCACCGTGCGGAGCTTGGCTCTCAGGCGCAGTTGTTTCATATCCATGCCAGCTTTATCCATTGCAAAATAACGCAATGGGTTGACGGTTGTAGCCAACATCATTAGAATGAATACAATTAACCAGCGAATCGACTGCCAGGAAGAATCGCAATTACAAACGTCAACCCCTTGCGAGGTCAAAATCTTATAATGACACGACAGCGCAAGCGAGAGATAGTCTAAACGCATAAAAACCCGATGATATCAGCAGAATCTGACTGCTGATATCACTCTTGTATCAAGGCTGCAACTATGACAGCATCAGCACAACAGCATTTTCAACATTTGTCTCAATCGGCTGGAGAACAACTCCACCAAGCGATCGTCAATCTGTCTCCGCCACACTTCCCAGTCGAAGATAGCGAACAACTGGCAATTCTCCTGATTCAGAACTTGGCTCATAGTATACAGACTGAGTACCTTTCCGATTTCTGGGATCGTTGCCAATCCTACGGTGAAGCCATTGACACGACGGCGATTGAATTATCAGGATTATCATCCACTCTGAAATTACCCGATCCCTTGCCAACTCCCTATTTTACCCCTAGCACCAACGTGCGCTGGAAGCCCCTGGCAGATGACCCAGACGAAACGGATAGAGGAACGATCGTTGGTAGCTTCTACGCACCATCCCAGCAAGGCTGGAACTGGAAATATCTAGTCTTGCTGGATCGATCGAGTTACAGTCGCCAGTTTTGTATTGCCGATACCGCGTGGGAATCAGATCTAGAGAAGTTGACGTAAACAAAATGCCGCTGAATATTCCCCGCCGATTAGGACAGCAGGAAATCGACTCAATCCACAAACTCGCCCACTGCGAATTAGAAATGACTCCACGCCAATTTGAAGCCAAATGGGATGTCAATCGCTCTCAAATTGCCGCACTGTGTCACTGCTCTCTGGGCAATGTCAAACGGTGGTTTAAAACTGGGGCAGAGTATAGCCCACCGACCAAATATCATCGCCGCTATCTCGCCCTGTCAGATTTGTATTTAGAACATTTCAATCGATTGCCCTCAGAGCTACAGCAGCTAATTTGTATTGATCGATCCGAAGAATCGTAACAAAAAAGGATCGAACCGATCCCTTATCAGTAACTATTAGCATCTAAATCGATCGCCAGCAGTATTCTGAGAGGAGTTTGCGACGAAAACATCAGCTATGAACTCAATCGGTATGTTCGACAACACCAAAGAATCCCTCTGCGACTTGCTCGAAGACATCCACACAGGCAAAGTCCAATTACCCGATCTTCAGCGAAGTTTTACTTGGTGCAACGAACAAATCGTCAAACTAATTGCCAGCATCTCCCAATCCTTCCCCATCGGTGCGATTCTCACCATCAAAGGCAACAACAATAGCAGCTTCATCTTTAAACCGCGACTGCTCGAAGGCGTTCGACTCAATTCCATCCCCATCCCCAATAGTCTGATCCTCGATGGGCAACAACGACTAACCAGTGCCTATATGTGCCTGCGTTCCGGTACCGCCGTCCAAATCCGAGATCGTCAAACCCACAGATTTCAAGAGCGGTGGTATTACATCGATATCCCCGCTGCTCTCAATCCAGAGATCGAGCGAGTCGATGCCATTATTTCATTACCGCGATCTCAGATGAAGAGAACCACGCATCGCAAAATTGATTGCACCACTGCCGAAAAAGAATACGAGCAATTACTATTTCCCGTCTGTGCCATCTTCAACTATGTCCAGTGGCGCGAAGGATTTCAGCAATACTGGAACTACGATCCAGAAAAACTAGCCTTGGCGCGACAGTTTGAATTAGAGATTGTCAAAAAGTTTGAGCATTATCAACTTCCGATCATTCAATTGCGCCCAGAACTGTCTAAAGTAGCCGTCTGCCAGGTATTTGAAGATATGCACGAAATGCCGACTCCGATGACCTTCTTCGACCTTGTAACCGCCTGTTTTGCCGCCGAAGACTTCTCCCTCCGCGAACATTTTGTTAGTGTCAGTCAGCAATTATCCCGATTTGGGGTACTTCAGGGTGTCAGGAATACCGATTGGCTCTCAACAGTGACTTTGGTAGCTACTTATCACCGTCGAGAGCAATTTATCCGAGAAAATATTAAGGTGACCCAATTACCAACAGTTGGTTGTGGTCGTCAGAATATTCTGGATTTAGAATTAGCCGATTACCAACAATTTGCACCGATGACGTTAGCTGGTTTCGAGCAAGCGGCAAAATTTTTGCATGGTTTAGGATTCGTGCATCCTGAAGATATCGCCTATCCCAGTCAGCTATTAGCTTTAGCCTCAGTACTAGGAATCGTCGGATTACCAAACGATCTCGGACGCACCCAGTTAGAACGTTGGTGGTGGTCGTGTTCGTTTGGAGAAGTCTATAATAATTGGCAGAACAAACGCACCGCTAACGATACGATCGAGATTCCCCGCTGGTTAGCAGGTGGAGCTATTCCCAGCAATATCGAGTCAGTCCATTTCAATCGAGACAGATTATTCCAAGTAACCCGACGACAGGGGGCAATTTATAAAAGCCTCAATGCGCTACTACGTAAGCAGGGGGCGATCGATTTTCTCTCAGGAGAAATCATTCGAGATGTCAAAGCATTTGATGGCGAGATCGAGTCCCATCATGTATTTCCCGAAGCTTGGTGCAAACAGCAGGGGATTCCAGCAACTCGGTACAATTGCTTGCTGAATCGGACTCCACTCAAAAGAGATACCAACCGTTTTATCGGCTCTCAACCGCCCTCGGTATATCTGGCGCGATTAGTAGATGAGCAGGGTATTTCCCGAAGACGACTAGACGAGATTTTGAGATCGCACTATATCGAACCGAAAGCATTGTGGAGTGATGATTTCGAGGCTTTTTTAGATTCGCGGATAGAAGATTTATCACTATTAATTGAGGAAATGATGGGCATCAAGTTATCGAGGAGAAATCTAGTCGGAATGAAATAGACGTTTAGACCCTGTAATTGTCCTACTAAAAGTCAAGTGAGGAAATTATGAGCATCATCACTATTCGTTGCCGTCTAGTTGCTGGAATCAAACAGCAGATTGACAAAAAAAGAATTAATAACTTCAGTGAAGAAGATCGGGCTTTACTTCAAAAACTATTAGATGAAAAGTCTCACACCGATCGAGACAAACCAAAAAACAAAGAGAAAATATTTTTAGCTCAATCGAGTGAAGATGTTCGCCAGAATCTTTGGCAGCTATTTCTCATCAGCTCTACATTAATAGATGAATTACTCGATCGATTATCCCAACACCCCAATTTCCAAACTTGGCGGCAGCAAGGCAATCTGCCTGATGATGAACTTAAAGCTTGTTGGCTGGAACTCAAAACTAGCCCTTTATACGATGAAAAACTGCCAGGAAGATTCTTTTCTTCAGTACAAAAGTGGTTTGGAACTAAGCGAAAGGAAGCACGAAGATTAGAAAAACAACTGGCAGGTCATTTCCCCAGAGGGCGAGATGTCCAAGATAAAACCCTCACAAGCTGTTTAGAAACCATAAACAGAGATGATTTTGCTGACGATCTAGAATACATGTTATGGCATAATCCGATTTCTCGGAACGCACCGCCACTTCCACATCCGATCGAATTTAACTCTAATACGGATCTCCGATGGCTCAAGCTCTATCGCAAGCAATATAAGTGCAAACGTGCAGCATCAGGAGAATCGATCGAGTTGATCGAATTAACTCAGCGGTTATTTGTTGAATTCAAAGGATTAACCCGAGGAAATAATTATATTTTTGAGGTTTATTGCGATCGTCGTCAGCTAGATATATTCCAGCAGTTTTTTAATGACGATCGACTGTTGCGAAATTCTAGCTCGGAAGATAAATATTCATCGAGCTTATTTGCTCTTCGCTCTGCTCATCTATTGTGGGATCGGAAAGAATCTCAAGATCGCTATCGTCATCAGACCCTCCCGATTCAGACAGCAAATGAACCGTGGAATACTAACCAATTATATCTGCACTGTTCGATCAAAACAAAGTCCTTAACCGCTGAAGGAATGCGTGAAATTCAACAGCAAAAAACTCAAAAAGTTAATAATATTCTTGCTAAACAATCAAAAAATACCGATCCGAGTATCGACCAACAGCAGAGTCAAAGAAAAAATCAAACTTCCCTAGCTTTACTCAACCGATCCTTACCACGACATAGCCGCCCACTTTATCAGGGTAATCCTCAAATTATCGTCGGTTTAATCTTCGCTCCCGTCCGACCAATTTACCTGGCAGTGGTCGATGTAACCACCGGAAAAACTCCTTCTAAAATAAAGGCGATATCCTCGTAATTTTTCCACACTGTATAGAATACAGAGATTCAAGATTGATTTTTAGTCGAATTGATAAGACTGTTAGATCCCAATTTAGGTTAAGAGAAAGTTCTTTGCTTGCATTATTTTATGGCAGAAGCTAATCAAAACTGAAATTTATCCTCGATCGCACCGCTCAGATTTGCCTCAAAAAACAAAAATTCGCCCACCACAAGGGTTTAGAGCGAATTTTGGACAATAACTATGCAAAACTGACAAATATCTCTGCAATGTACATACATGTGCAAAAAGCTAAGCGAGCGGTGGGAATCGAACCCACAACAACAGCTTGGAAGGCTGTAGTTTTACCACTAAACTACGCTCGCGAATAAGCGGACTTATTTTTACCGCTTAGACATCTTAACACAACTAGATGAATTTGCAAGAGCAACTCAGATTACTGCACCGACGCGAGCCGAGTTGCTCGATCGTCAGTACTCAATCACCTTTACCCTTCCTTGCCTGCGGCTTCAACCAACTTCACCTTAGTTGCTAAACCGAGGAATTGGAGTACCTGAATAGTCATCCAAGTGATGTCGATTTCCCACCATTTCATCCCATGACGCGCCGAATACTGGTAAGCATGATGGTTATTGTGCCAGCCTTCACCGTAGGTAGTGAGTGCAACCCACCAACAATTTGTTGAGAGATCGGTAGTTTCAAAGTTGCGATAGCCGAATTTGTGCGTTGCACTGTTGACTAACCAAGTACAGTGATACACGACTACGAGCCGGACAAAGACACCCCAGAAGACAAAAGACCAACCACCGATCGCATATAAGAACAACCCTAATACAACTTGGAGTGGGAAAAAGTAGTTATTCAAAAATTGATAGAATGGGTCGTCGGCAATATCCTTGGTAAAGCGAGGAATATCACTTTCAGCCGGAATCTCGAAACACATCCACCGGATGTGACTCCACAAGAAACCTTTTTTAGAATCATGATGATCTACATCTTGGTCAGAGTGTAGGTGATGGTGGCGGTGTAGACCTACCCACCAAATAATTCCGCCTTGTAAGGCTAATGTGCCGCAGAACGCCAAAAAGTACTCCAACCACTTAGGAGTCTGAAAACTGCGGTGGGATAGCAGACGGTGCCAACCGAGAGTAATGCCCAATCCGCCTGTAATCCAATGTAAGAGTAGAGCAACTCCTACCCCTTGCCAGCTAAATAGCCCTGGCAAAAACGCGCAAATTGCGCCAATGTGAAAGATCGCGAGCGCGATAATCATCGTCCAATCGAGGCGAAGTTTTGTTGATGCGGCAACAGTCATTGAGATAACCTATGAAGAGTTTTAACACTGTGCCCAGTCTCCGTGTGGACTCAACAGGTAAATAATTAATCCCATCAAATCATGAACAGCGCATTACTCATTCCAGCGGCAGAAAAGGCACTATCACTGATTTTTGATGGTATTGACGGTCAAGTCAAGGGCAATATCCGAAGAGTTTTGGAAATTTACCGTCGTCATCGTGTCGGTGTCCGGCATTTTGCCAGCGTTAGCGGTTATGGACATGACGATTTGGGACGAGAGACTTTGGATAAAGTTTTCGCCGATATTATGGGTGCAGAAGCCGCAGTGGTGCGGGTGCAATTTGTATCGGGGACACATGCGATCGCCTGTGCTTTATTTGGCGTGTTGCGACCTGGAGATGAGATGCTCTCAGTTGTGGGTGCGCCTTACGATACATTAGAAGAAGTGATCGGCACCAGAGGTGAGGGGCAGGGATCGCTGAAAGAATTTGGCATCAACTACCGCGAATTAGCCCTTGGCGGCGATGGGGCGATCGATTGGGATGGTTTGAGTCATGCAGTCCATTCTCATACCCGTCTCGTCCTGATTCAACGCTCCTGCGGCTATTCTTGGCGGTCTTCTCTATCCATTGCCGAAATTGAGCGAATTGTCAAGATGGTCAAACGTCAAAATCCCAATACCATTTGCTTTGTGGATAATTGTTATGGCGAATTTATCGAAGATCAAGAGCCTCCGGCGGTTGGTGCGGATTTAATTGCCGGATCGCTGATCAAAAATCCTGGGGGGACAATTGCCACAAGTGGCGGTTATGTTGCGGGGAGAGCAGATTTAGTCGAAGCTGCTGCATGTCGGCTGACAGCTCCAGGGATCGGCTCCTCTGGCGGTGCCACCTACGACCAGAATCGGTTACTGTTTCAAGGCTTATTTCTTGCACCTCAAATGGTGGGAGAAGCGATGAAGGGTAATCATTTGACCGCTTATGTGTTCGACCAATTGGGCTATCCAGTTAATCCATTACCATTTGCGCCGCGTCGAGATGTAATTCAAGCAATTAAACTGGGTTCGCGATCGAAATTAATTGCTTTTTGTCGATCGATCCAGCAAAATTCACCGATTGATGCTCATGTCGATCCGGTTCCTGGCACGATGCACGGTTATGAGAGTGAATTAATTATGGCTGGC
This sequence comes from Chamaesiphon sp. VAR_61_metabat_425, assembly GCA_031425415.1. Lineage (GTDB taxonomy): Bacteria > Cyanobacteriota > Cyanobacteriia > Cyanobacteriales > Chamaesiphonaceae > Chamaesiphon. The sequence continues at coordinate 10,438 of JANPJH010000109.1, forward strand.
GGGACATTTATCGATGGAAGTACCTTAGAATTTTCCGCTGATGGCCCCTTGCGCGAACCTTACACTGCCTTCTGTCAGGGGGGTACACACTGGACGCATGTAGCCATTGCTTTAGAAGCCGCAGTTGATGCCATTATCGCGATCGATAAGTTAAATTAGATCAGGATTTAGAGGATTTAAGGATGGACAGGATGGGGTTATCGGTACTAGCTTTGCCCCCTTTCCCCGTTCCCATCTAACCCCTACCCTCTACCCCCTAACCCCTACCCTCTAACCCCTACCCTCTACCCCCATGACTACTGGCGACCTATCTAATCCAAACCTGCAA
>JANPJH010000110.1:0-11849 GCA_031425415.1 Chamaesiphon sp. VAR_61_metabat_425
CGATCGTTGATGAATTTGCCGAGCGCATTTTCGAGGAAATGGACTATGAAAATGAGGGACGTAATGCCGAAAAATTTGCCGAATTATACGGCAGTATGCCAGATATTTATGTACCAAGTATTCACTGGCAATACACAGGTAGACGCGTCCTCACAATGGAGTGGATTACAGGCACAAAATTAACCAGCCTCGAAGCAGTTGCCGCCCAGGGACTAGATGCTACATATCTAGTTGAAGTTGGCGTTCAGTGTTCGCTCAAACAGTTACTAGAGCATGGCTTCTTTCATGCCGATCCCCATCCTGGAAATCTCTTAGCTACACCTGATGGTAAGTTAGCTTACCTAGATTTTGGGATGATGAGCCAAGTCAAACCATATCAACGCTATGGACTAGTAGAAGCGATCGTCCATTTAGTAAATCGAGATTTTGATGGGTTGGGGCGTGATTTTGTGAAGTTAGAATTTCTAACTCCAGATACCGATCTAACTCTAATTATTCCGGCTCTGACTTACGCTTTTAATAGTTCTTTAGGAATTAGTGGTACAAACATCGCCGAGCTAGATTTCAAGAGCGTTACCGATCAATTATCGGAGGTAATGTATGAGCTGCCCTTTCAAGTGCCAGCTTATTATGCCCTGATTCTGCGATCGCTTGCTACCCTCGAAGGCATTGCTATCTCCGTCGATCCTGAATTCAAGGTATTAGCTAAAGCTTATCCATACGTGGCGAAACGATTACTAACAGATCCGGCTCCAGATTTACGGAATTCTCTGAAAGAACTATTATTTAAAGATGGCTCCTTCCGCTGGAACCGATTGGAGAATCTGCTCGTAAATGCGCGGAGCAGTGATGAGTACGATCTCAATCAAGTCATCGATCAAAGCTTAGACTTCATTCTCTCCGATCGCGGTACATTTATTCGTGACTACCTTGCCGATGAAATTATTCGTGGTTTAGATGATTTTGGTCACAATACCCTGCAAAATGTCACCCATGCCATTCAACGCAGTATCGGTATGGATGTAAAAACGACTGTTCAACCCCAAGGATTATCGGATGGGTTGCAGCATATCCAGCGAATTTGGGGCATCTTACAGCAGACTAAAGGCTTCGATCCGACGATCGTTTTACCTAAGATTCCGCAGATCCTAATGAAATCGGAAACTCAAAACTTCGGCCAAAAAATCGCCAGTGGTTTAACCCAACGGATGGCGGCACGGCTGATTCGGGAGGTATTATTACAAGATGTCTCTGAAGATATTTTAGTTGACAAACAACCTCAACTTGCCCTACCAACGCGGCGATAATTTGGGATAGAGCGAAGATGATTGAATTGGAGATTGGATATGGCTAATGTTTATCATCATCCTGACGATTGGTATCGCGAACATCATCACGAGCTAAAAGCTTATGTGGGCCAGTGGATTGCTTTTTCCAAAGAAGGTGTCATCGCTCACGACCGAGATTATCGTATCATGAGGTCTCAAATTACCCCCGATTTTAAGGATTTTATAATCGAGCGTATTTTTGAGAATGAGTTCGTAGAACGACCTAAGTTTTATCCAGTCCGCTTTAAAACATTTAAAGCTCATGAGTGGCAACCTAAATACAGTGTTGGATTAAAAGCAGCTAACTCTGTAACCATTAAAATTCTTGTTGATTCTGGCGCAGATTTTTGTCTGATTTCTAAACAGCTTGGTATCGATTTAGGATATCAAATGGCGATGGGTGAATCGATTGAAAAAGCTGATGGTGTCGGAGGCACAGTTGAGTATTTGTTGCGCCGGATAGAAATCACGATCGACAACCATAATTTCATGGCTCCGGTTGCTTGGCTGCAATCAGATGATTCAGTAGATAATTTGTTGGGGAGAGAAGTAGTATTTGATTTATTTGATATTGAGTTTAAACAGGCTGACGAGCAAATTATTTTCAAGTTTAGAGAATAACTATTCACAGTTCACCGAAGAACTACTGGCGATGGATCTACTACTTTTCGATCGCGCACTTCTAACCAAATTAACAGCGCATTGATATCTGCCGGATTTACCCCACCAATGCGGGTAGCTTGGCCGATGGTTGCGGGTTGAATTTGGGTTAACTTTTCTCTTGATTCTTTAGATAAAGTTACGATCGAGTGATAATCAATATTAGCTGGCAATTTGCGATTAGATTGTTTGCTAACTTGATTAATTTGATGCTGTTGGCGATTCAAATAGCCTGCATATTTAATCTCAATTTCCGCACCTTCACATTCACCAATATTCAGATCGGTGTTACCCAAGTCAAAATCGATCAATGTTGTATAGTGAATCCCCGGACGACGTAAAAGATCGGCAAGGGTAATCGACCCTTTAATAATCTCGCCCGTAGCCGCAGTAATGCCTTGGCCTGTCGGTTCTAACTCTTTTACTCTCGTCTTCTCTAGCCGTTCCTTCTCCGCAACAATATTCGCTTGCTTACTCGTAAATAGCTCCCAGCGTCTATCATCAATCAGCCCGATTTCTCGACCTAGCGGAGTTAACCGTTGGTCGGCATTATCCGATCGCAATAATAGCCGATATTCCGATCGACTCGTCAACATTCGATAAGGTTCGCGGAGGTCTTTGGTACATAAATCGTCAATTAAAGTTCCCAAATAACTCTGTTCGCGGGGAAATACAATCATCTCCTGATGATTGACAAATCGAGCTGCATTTATCCCTGCAACAAAACCCTGTCCCGCAGCTTCTTCATATCCCGTCGTCCCATTCACCTGTCCCGCACAAAATAGCCCCTCAATCTTCTTCGTCATTAAGGTTGGGTAACATTGAGTCGCGGGGATATAGTCATAATCCACCGCATAAGCCGGACGCAGCATTACACACTCTTCCATCCCTGGCAGCGTCCGCAACATTTGCACTTGGAGACTTTCGGGTAAACCCGTCGAAAACCCTTGTATGTAAAGTTCAGGAATATCCCGTCCTTCCGGCTCGATAAAAATCTGGTGGCTTTCCTTATCGGCAAACCGGACAATTTTATCCTCAATACTCGGACAATAACGTGGTCCTTTAGAATCCACCCAACCGCCATAAACGGGGGAGAGATGGAGATTGTCCCGAATTAATTGATGAGTGGCGGCAGTCGTCCGCGTCAGATGACAGGGAATCTGTTCCCGTTTTACCCATACATCGGGATCGAAACTAAACCACCGCTCGTTATTATCCCCAGGTTGGGGTTCCATCTTACTGTAGTCTACCGATCGTTTATCGACCCGCGCTGGTGTACCTGTTTTCAGCCGTCCAGTTTCAAAACCCAGCCGAGCGAGTGTTTCACTCAAACCCGTCGCCGCAAATTCTCCCGCACGTCCGGCGGACATCGATTTATTCCCAACCCAAATCGTCCCGTTCAAAAATGTCCCCGTCGTCAGGATTACCGCTTGACATTGAAACGCGACACCGAAATAAGTCTCAACCCCAATTACCTCACCATTGGCACCCAACACCAAATCCGTCACCATTCCTTCCCGAATGGTCAGATTGTGCTGATTTTCGACAATATTTTTCATCACTGCCGCATATTCGCGCTTATCAGTTTGCGCGCGTAATGCCCACACAGCAGGGCCTCTCGAAGCATTCAAGACCCGTTTCTGGAGGTAGGTGCGATCGGCCATTTTGCCAATTTCACCGCCTAGTGCGTCAATTTCGTGGGTGAGTTGAGATTTCGCAGGGCCACCGACAGCGGGATTACAAGGTTGCCAACCAATTTTATCTAGGTTGAGGGTGAGTAGTAGGGTTCGACAGCCCAATCTGGCGGCAGCTAGTGCAGCTTCACAGCCTGCATGTCCAGCACCAACAACAACGAGATCGAAGGCATCTTGAAATTCAATAGCAGGATTCATAACGGTTCGGATTGAGTTCCCCCAGGACTGACAACGGTTAGGGTGAGTTTAACTGAAGTTGCGACCATCAGTGAGGCAGTGTTAACCATCTTTGATTGTAACGTTATCATCTCCTTCAAAGTATCCGTAGCGGCAACTATAGATCGAAATGATAAAATATCAGTACTATCTCGATCGAGCAGGCAAACTGTGATGAGCATTGTAACAGCCAAGTGGAGTCTACAAGACTATCATCAGATGATCGACACTGGATTGCTAGATGAAAGAAAAGTAGAATTATTGCGCGGAGAGATAATCGAAATGGCACCAGAAGGTGGACCTCACTCTTTCTACTGCACAGAAACGGGTGAATATTTACGCGAACTATTCAGAGGTAAAGCCAGAATCGCTGAAGCTCATCCCATTACATTGCCAAATAATTCTGAACCAGAACCAGATATCGCGATCGTCAGATTACCAGCATCATTGTATCGAGATCGACACCCCCAAGTTCCTGATATATTCTGGCTGATTGAGATTGCCAATTCTACGATGGTTAAAGATTTAGGGATGAAAAAAGAGATCTATGCAGATGCTGGAATTCCGGAGTATTGGGTAATGAATTTACAAGAGTTAAAATTAATTGTCTTTCGCGATCTGACGACATCTGGCTATCAGTCAGAAACTAAATTTACGGATGGAACAATTTCGCCACTAGCGTTTCCAGATATCTCGATCGATATTCAAAAGCTATTCGCCTAAACTCCCGCTACAATTTATCGAATTTAGGGACTGATTTGATTAGATTGTCTCTAAAAACATCTCCTTTTCCCTTTTCCCTTTTCCCTTCCCCTATGTCTGCTGAAATTATCTGCGTCGGTACCGAATTATTACTCGGTGACATCCTTAATAGTAACTCTCAATATCTTGCCAAAGAGTTAGCGGCTTTGGGCGTACCCCACTTTTATCAAACCGTCGTCGGGGATAATATCGATCGAGTGCAACAAGCGATCGAAATTGCCTGTACTCGATCGAATATATTGATATTTACTGGTGGTTTAGGCCCCACACCGGATGACTTAACCACAGATGCGATCGCTGGTTACTTCAAAGCTCCCCTCATCGAACATCCTGAAGTCATTGCCGATATCGAGCGAAAATACGCCCAACGTGGACGGGCGATGACTGCAAGTAACCGCAAACAGGCACTGCAACCCAAAGGTGCAGATATTTTACCCAATCCCCTCGGTACCGCCCCAGGGATGATTTGGCAGCCACAGGCAGGAATTACGATCTTCACATTTCCTGGCGTACCGCGAGAAATGTACCGGATGTGGCGGGATACAGCCGTTCCATTTTTAAAAACTCAAGGCTACGGACAAAATACAATCTATAGTCGCAGTCTGCGCTTTTTTGGGATTGCCGAATCAGCCCTAGCCGAACAGGTAAATCACCTGTTTGATTCTACCAATCCAACGGTAGCTCCTTATGCTGGAATGGGAGAAGTCCGGTTGCGAATTTCCGCTAGAGCAACGAGTGCAGCAGTAGCCAAGGAATTAATCGAACCCATTGCTCAAGAAATTATCCAAATTGCCGGAGCAAATTATTTTGGCAACGATGAAGATACATTAGCGAGTGTAGTGGGACAGTTATTAGTTGCCAAAAATCAAACTTTATCGGTAGCTGAATCTTGTACTGGTGGCGGCTTAGGACAAATGCTGACAGATACACCTGGCTGTTCTAGCTATTTTATGGGTGGAATTATTTCCTATTCTAATCAAGTGAAGATAGATTTATTGGGTGTTAATGCTGAAGATTTAGAGCGAGAAGGAGCGGTAAGTGAAATTGTTGCGTGTCAGATGGCGATAGGCGTAAAGGAAAAATTGGGAACTGACTGGGGCGTAAGCATAACAGGGATTGCGGGGCCTGGTGGCGGAACAGAGAATAAGCCTGTAGGGTTAGTCTATATTGGGATTGCTGCGCCGAATGGTGGAGTGGAAGGGATTCGCTATCAGTTGGGGAGTCAGCAAGAACGGGAATTGATTCGGCAAATGTCGGCTTCACAGTGTTTGGACTTGTTGCGACGAAGATTAGATCGTAGGTTGGATTGAAGCCCTCGAAACCCAACAACCCCAGCGTTAACGAAACAATCGATTAAGATTATCGGGTACCGCCACATCTTCCCGTAGGCTACGCCAACGGGAGGTAATCAAGAATATTTGAGAGCATTCAATCCTGTCCGATCGCATAGCGTAATGTAGATCATCGATAGTGGTGATGTCGGTTTAATGCGTTCCGCAAGACTACGCCAACGCTGCTCTCGCCCTAACCTACAATAAAAAGATTCATTCATCCTCGCTCGCAACACCCTAAATCCGCAACACACATTGCCTAACTTCATGTCCAATCTCACTTTCCTCATTCTGGATGTTTTCGCTACAGAGAAATATACTGGCAATCAATTAGCCGTGTGCTTAAATGCTGAAGATTTAACCGATGTTCAGATGCAACAGATTGCGCGTGAGATTAATTTCTCTGAGACAACTTTTATTACGAGCACAGAGCCAGTTAATGGGGGCTATAACACCCGCATTTTTACACCGACTACGGAATTACCATTTGCTGGACATCCGACACTGGGAACGGCGTTTGCGATTCAACAGGAGTTAATTAAGAAATCAATCGAACGAGTTAATCTTAATTATCAAGTCGGACAAATTCCCGTCGATCTAAATTATCTTAATGACGAACCAGATATCCTGTGGATGCACCAACAGCAACCGCAATTTTATGATGCTTTAACGGCTGAAAGCCTAGCTGAGGTAATTGGGGTGAAAGCAACAGATATCGACTCACGTTACCCGAGCGAGCCTGTCTCGACTGGTTTACCATTTATTATCATCCCCTTGACCAATTTAGCGGCAGTGAGTCAGGCGAAGTTAAATTTAGATTTGTACGCTCCGACGGTTGCTAACTTACCCGCTCAAGCTATTTTAATATTCTGTCCCGAAACAGTTGATCCCGATCGCAAATTACACGTCCGCGTCTTTACCGAATGTTTTGGCATCCCTGAAGACCCAGCAACAGGTAGTGCCAATGGCTGTCTTGCAGCTTATCTCGCCAAGCATCAGTACTTTGGTAGCTCTGAGTTAGATATTACTGTCGAGCAAGGTGTCGAAATGGGCAGAGCTTCACTTCTATATCTTCGATCGAAGTATAAGCTAGATCGCTGCTCTGTCAGTGTTGGCGGTCGGGTTGTCAAAATTGCTCAAGGTGAATTTATCCTGTGAAACAACCCTTCAATTCACCTTAATATAGGCTCAAACCCAGATGGTGGGCACTGCCTACCCTACAATTATCGACCCCCTACTCTCTATTCCCTACGCTCTACTCCCTATCCCCCCTTTCCGAAATCTGAGAATTACGTTAAATTTAATTAAGATATGTTTTTGTAAATTTTAAAGAGTTTATATCAAATCCACTTAAACCGAATTCTCTCATCTCTGAATCCCATACCCAAAGGCAAACAAATTTATGAAGTTCTCGTGGAAACTAGCAGTACTGTGGGCAATTCCCGCTCTGGTAATCGGCTTTTTCGTGTGGCAAGGGGCATTTTCTCCTGTCACCGCTGAAGTTGGTAAAAATACGGCGAGTACTCGGATGACCTACGGCAGGTTCCTAGAGTATCTCGATGCCGATCGAGTTAAAGCCGTTGACCTCTATGATGGTGGTAGAACTGCGATTGTTGAAGCGATCGATCCTGATCTCGAAAATCGGATGCAACGCTTACGGGTCGATTTACCAATTAGCTCACCCGAACTGATTGCTAGACTGCGAGACTCGAACATTTCCTTTGATAGCCACCCAATGCGGAATGATGGTGCAGTCTGGGGTTTCCTCGGTAACTTAGTCTTCCCAGTATTACTCATCAGCGGTCTGTTCTTACTATTCCGCCGTTCTAATAATATGCCTGGTGGCCCTGGTCAAGCGATGAACTTTGGTAAATCCAAAGCTAAGTTCCAGATGGACGCTAAAACTGGGGTGATGTTTGATGATGTCGCCGGAATTGCTGAAGCTAAAGAAGAATTGCAAGAAGTTGTTACTTTTCTCAAACAGCCCGAACGCTTTACCGCCGTTGGCGCAAAGATTCCTAAAGGGGTCTTATTAGTTGGCCCTCCCGGTACTGGCAAAACACTCCTCGCCAAAGCGATCGCGGGTGAAGCTGGTGTACCATTCTTTAGTATCTCCGGTTCAGAATTTGTCGAAATGTTCGTCGGCGTAGGTGCATCCCGCGTCCGCGACTTGTTCAAAAAAGCTAAAGAGAATGCTCCTTGTATCATCTTCATCGATGAAATCGATGCCGTCGGTCGCCAACGTGGTGCGGGCATTGGTGGTGGTAATGATGAGCGCGAACAAACCCTCAATCAAATGCTGACCGAGATGGACGGCTTTGAAGGCAACACAGGGATTATTATTATCGCCGCTACCAACCGTCCTGACGTGTTAGACTCGGCATTATTGCGTCCTGGTCGGTTCGATCGTCAAGTCCAAGTAGACCCACCCGATATCAACGGTCGGATCGAAATCCTCAACGTCCATGCGCGCAACAAGAAATTAGGCGAAGATATTTCCCTCGATGCAATTGCCCGCCGGACACCAGGCTTTAGTGGTGCAGATCTCGCCAACTTACTCAATGAAGCAGCCATCCTCACCGCTCGTCGGCGCAAAGATGCAATTTCTAACCTAGAAATTGATGATGCCGTAGACCGCGTTGTCGCTGGGATGGAAGGTACTCCCCTAATTGATGGTAAAAGCAAACGTCTGATCGCTTATCATGAAGTGGGACATGCGATCGTTGCAACCCTCGTACCCGCTCACGATCCACTCCAGAAGGTGACACTGATCCCTCGTGGACAAGCACAAGGTTTAACCTGGTTTACCCCCTCTGAAGACCAATCACTGATCTCTCGGACTCAATTACGCGCTCGCATCAGTGGTGCATTGGGTGGACGTGCTGCCGAAGAAGTTGTCTTTGGTGATTCCGAAGTAACTACTGGTGCTGGTGGTGACTTACAACAAGTTACCTCGATGGCTCGTCAGATGGTCACACGGTTTGGAATGTCCAAACTTGGTCCTCTGTCTTTAGAAAGCCAATCCGGTGAAGTATTCCTCGGTGGTAACTGGGGTGCTCGTTCGGAATATTCCGATGAAGTTGCTGCTCAAATCGATCAGCAGGTACGCGAGATTGTTGCTGAGTGCCATCAAGAAGCTCTGCAATTAATGCGCGATAATCGGACGGTGATCGATCGATTAGTCGATCTCCTGATCGAAAAAGAAACCATCGACGGCGATGAGTTCCGCCAAATTGTGGCAGAGTATCGAGTGGTACCTGAAAAGCCTCAATTCGCTCCAATGCTGTAGAGATAGCAATCATTTAGTTAACACACAAACCCTACTTCTTGAATTCGACTTTAGCTACTAAAGGAGAAAGTGAGCAAGAAATGTTAGGAAAATGGAGTAGAGTCAACCAATTGCGGTGGACTTTACTCCATTTTGACATTAAAGCAGATGCAGCAATTTCAACAGGCAGTGGCACAAAGGGTGGCTAAAATTTTAGGGGTTACTCCTCAGAGTAGTTAATTAGGATCTTTGGGCAAACTACAACTGCCACTGCCACCACAGCCACAACCCTTATCACATTTACCACAACCACAGTCAGCAGCAAAACTAGCTGAAGCTGTAACCATCAATACTGTGACACCGACGATCGCGGCTTTGAGAATATTTTTCGCGCTCATTGTGGATTACTCCTAATTTTGATTAGTTTTGCAAAGTAAACAGTACTAGTTTGTTCCACCATAACAGATGATGATGAAATTACGATGAAATAAATACTAGCGATCGAATGTAAATCTACCATCAACCTTTTTACCACTAATATCGGCAGTGATTTTGACTTGATATTGTCCGGCTATTTTACCAGGGACGATCGCCGTGTAATGTTTATCCTCGGCAGCATAATTCATCTCTAAGCTTTGCTGCTTTCCATCTGGATTTTGGACTTGAGCGACAACTTTAGCAGTGGGAATTGGTTCGTGATTGTCGCCTTTTTGGACATATAAATCTAAGTGAGTCTTGTCGGCTGATTTTTCTGGGACCATTTCGAGGTGAATGCCATTAGTTTCGATTGTCGTGCCACCTGGATGGGATTCACCATGTTTGGCTGAAGCTGCTGTTAGTGTGGAGGTTGGGGATGCGGTTGCTTCTGTTTTAGGGGGAGTGGGTTCTATTTTGTCAGCGGCTTTTTCGCCTTGACTACAAGCACCGAGAATTAGTAAGCTAGCCAGTATAAAATAGCTCGAACCAATTTTGAATGAACGCATAAATTTAGAAGGTAGATTAATAAAACTGAAATTATCGGTAGATGAATCTCGATCGCGAGTTACATGTGAATGAAAAATTGGTCTGATTTTGGCAGATCATCGGGCAGAGATTTGGGAAATAAATGCTTCCCGAATTTAGCATAAAGTGCTGGTAAAACGACTAGAGTAATTGCAGTAGGGGACAAGCTTAAAAATAAAGTACCAATCAGCAGGAAGTAATCGTGATATCCCATTGAGGTAGAGTTTCGGAGCGATGCCAGAAGTCCAGGTATTGCTCTAGCTCCAAAGGTAAAACCTTAACCCCCTTAGGATAGGTGGTTGTGACTAAATGGACGATGGGTGAAATACCTTTCCAAGTCATATTTGCGGCCCACTTGAGAGCAGTGGATACCGAGTCCAAGACAGTGCCATTCCAATAGTGTTCCAGTACAGCCCAACATCGCTCAATTGGATTGTATTTGCTGTGATAAGGAGGATAGTAAATCAGTCGAATTTGTAAGTTATTGGCTTGAGAAAATTCCACCATTCGTTTGATAAATTGAGTTCGATTACTGCGGGTAGCGGAACCACCATCAAGATCTATGACTAATTCTGTTAACTGTGAGTACTGGAGTCGATGTTCTTGCCACCACGCACTCAAACAATCAACAATGAAATCGCTGGTTTCGGCCGATTGCCCAAAGTAAATTGATAATTGGTCATTTTGAGTATTGAGAATTCCAAAGGGGACAAGAACACTATCCCATTGAGGATCATGATCCAAAGCTGTGGTTGGTTCGCTCGTTCTGGCTTTACCATCTCTGGATAGGTTGCCGATCTTAACTTTAGCTTTGCTGTCGATTGACAATCGTAATGACTGGATATTTTCGTCTGCTGCTCGATTTTCTGCCCACACATTCTCAAAAATTGCATCTGTTTCGGCAATTTTTTTCAATGGTTTGGTTTTTTGGGTTTTTTTAGGCGATATCCCAACCGATTTAGGATCTCACCAATTGTCTGTCGATTTGGTAATTCTGCTTCCTCATATTCTTTTTCAGCAATCAACGCTTCTCGCACCGCTCTAGCACTAATCCTGGCATAAGCGAAGGTTGATTGAAAGTTTGGGTCTGCTTGGGATTTTCCCTCCACCAGTGACAATATATCTATCGCTAGCTTCGGTTTCAACTCTTCGCTTTTTTGTCTTCCTCTGGCCTGATAGTTCTCGACACAGACAATTCCTGCTCGCCGTTCTTGCAATCCTAGTTCCACACTCTGACGTTTCCACCCAAACACGCTTTCTGCTCGACGCGCTGAACTCCCCAGATAGTCTTCTGTTACTTTGGCTGTGAAGTCTCTTTTTTTGCTCCCTGTCAGCTTTTTGGCTGCATCTTTAAATGTCGATTTGATTTCTTCACTTAATCTCATTTTGCTGCTTCTTCTATTTCTGACTCCCTCAGAATAACTGGTACTCTATTTTTAAGCTAGTCCCTTAATCCAAATCTCTTTCTTCTATTTCTGTATCTCGACGAGAGAATTCTGAATATCTTTAATCTTCTGTTGACATGCTCAACTACAATTCTTTCTTTGGCTAATTGCTTGTTGAAGTTCTTTTGCTCTTTACTTAAAGA
>JANPJH010000111.1:0-20693 GCA_031425415.1 Chamaesiphon sp. VAR_61_metabat_425
ATCGTTGCTGGATTTCATGCCTTATCAGAACCGATCCGGATTCGGACAATTGAGTATCTCCAGCAGCGGGAACTCTGTGTTTGCGAACTCTGCGAACTGCTGAATATCAATCAATCCAAGCTGTCGTTTCATCTCAAGGTGCTCAAAACTGCCGAATTAGTCCACACCCGTCAGGAAGGACGATGGATTTACTATCGGCTAAATCCGGCCCAGTTTGTCGTGCTAGAGCAATATCTTGGTGAATATCGCCGTTTCAGTCCAATGCTGCCAGCGAAGTTGTGCGACGATGTTGCTGACTAGAATACTACTCGATCGAAAATATGGCAAAAGATAGCAAAAAGATTGTCTACCGCGAATTTGGTGATGAAGAGCCAAACACTGAAACCACTGCCGAATTAGCACCCAACCAGCACAACTTAAAAATTCAAGCCTCACGGAAAGGAAAAGGCGGTAAGACAGTGACGATCGTCAGTGGCTTTCAAGTGTCAGATGAAACCCTGGTGAGCCTGACTAAGCACCTCAAAAATCAGTGTGGCACGGGTGGCACGACCAGAGCTGCCGAAATCGAAATCCAAGGCGACCACCGCCAGAAGTTATTCGAGATCTTGACGAAGTTGGGTTATAAGGCCAAATTGAGTGGAGGGTAGGGCGTTGGGGGAAAGGGGAAAGGGCAATATCTTAATCCTGGCAATCCTGATTAATTATTTATTTGACGATCGAGCAAAACAGGGTATGGGTGGGCATACTAGCTGAAGATAATCTGCACAAGTTTAGTACTGGCCAGATCCTTCATGACACCTGCTGACGCGAGACAAATCAAATGGTCGCTGAATATGTAACGCTGGATACTTTAACCACTCAATTAAAAGAGATCAAGCACAAACTCTTCAATGGACGTGTCTTACTCGCAACTCCACAAGGGCAAAAGTGGTGCCTGTACTTTTATCTCGGACGAATTCTTTATGCCACCGGAGGTAGCCATCCCATCCGTCGGTGGGTGAGAAATTTGACAATTGCGGAGGTAGCTGTCAGCGGTGCTACCGATTTGCAAACACGGATCGATTCGCTCACCGATATTTCAGCCTTGACACCAGTAGAGCTAGATAGCTGTTGGGAATACTATCTGCTAGTTAATTGGGCTAAGCAAAATCGGATTACGCGCAGTGGAATGATCGAACACATTCAGACAACAATTGTTGAAGTACTGTTTGATATCGTTCAAGCCCAATCGGTCAGTTGCGAACAGATTCCCCAAGCACAACTTACACCTCAGTTAACATTGATCGATGTTGAACAGGCACTAGATAGGGCTGTGCAACTACACCAGCAATGGCAACAGGCTAATCTCACCGAGATTTTACCCAATCAGGCAATCGAAATTGCTGCCGGCTCAGAGTTTCAGCAAACTGTTTCACCACAAATCTATCCCACACTCCAATTGTTGCTCAATGGGAAACACACAATTCGGGAGGTTGCCACCAAGACACACAAATCACTATTAAAAACCAGTCAGTTTTTTTTGAGGCATATTCAAGCAGGCAGCCTCATCTTAGTCGATCTGCCTGATTTTGCTAACCCGATCGATCGAGCTTATCCTCTAGGCATCGGTGCTTCAGCTCCCTTGATTGCTTGTGTCGATGATAGTCCATTTGTCTGCGATCGGTTGGAGCAAATTTTTCGGGGTGTAGGTTATCAATTTATCAGTGTGCTGGATTCGATGAAAGCATTGCCGATTTTGATTGCCAAAAAACCACAGTTGATTTTTCTAGATTTAGTGATGCCAAATGCCAACGGCTATGAAATTTGCAGTCGGCTGCGGAAGGTAGCTGCATTTCGGGATACGCCGATTGTGATTTTGACAGGTAATGATGGGGTGATCGATCGGGTTCGCGCCAAAGTTGTTGGAGCAACTGATTTTCTGAATAAACCAGTTCAATCAGAGTTGGTACTGGGCATCGCTCAGAAGTATCTCAATTCTGCCCCGACCCTCGCGGCTAGAGGCTCCGCCAGTAAATAAGCCCAAACATTGATATTTATTAGGTGATAAGGAAGATGGCTACAGCATTAATTATTGAAGATGTTCAGACAGATCGGATGATCTTGACTACTTACTTAGAAGCTGAAGGTTGGCGGGTGGTAGTGGCAATGAGCGGCGAAGAAGCTCTCACTCATTTGAGTAATAATAAACCGGATATTGTATTTCTTGATGTTGTATTGCCAGGACGCAGTGGCTTTGAAATCTGCCGCACGATTAAGGCTCAAGTAAACACCCAAAAGATTCCCGTTGTAATTTGCTCAACGAAAAACACTGATATGGATCGGTTTTGGGGATTGAAACAGGGTGCTGATATGTATTTAACTAAGCCAGTGAATCGGGTTGAATTTTTAGAGACATTACAGCGATTAGTTAAATAGCTTGGGACATATTTAAGGGAGATGAGAGCGAACTTAGTTAATGCAATTCCAGGCAATTTAGCTGAGCAGTCATCACTTGCTACGGCAGATCGGCAGCAGTTTTTGCAGTTTCGGCTCCAGCCCGATCTCACAGCCGCCATCGATCTCGATCGGGTGACTGAACTAGTTAATATTCCGCTGGATCGAATAGTGCCGATGCCCCATCTACCACCGGCGGTGATGGGTGTTTACAATTGGCGGGGCGAAATTCTCTGGATTGTCGATTTGGGTCAGCTGGTAGGGCTAAATAACGGCCGCTCGCCTCGGCATTACCGCAGTCTCCAACCAACAATCATCATTAGTAATACCACTGCGGGCACAACAACCTCGATCGGCCTAGTGGTAGCTGAAATTGCCGAGATCGAATGGTGCGAAACTGCCCAAATTCAAGCCCTGACTCCAGATTGTCTCCAGCAGACGCTATCTAGTTGGCTCGTTGGGTATTGGAAATCGACGATGACGGGAGCAGAGCTGCCGATCTTCGATGGGCAAGCAATTTTCAACTGCACCGAGCTTGCTGCCAAGGTCTAAGAATTATTTGCCACTATTAACTATTTACTAATTTAGACTAAACCGATGAATACGATCGACCGAAATGACACCGAGCAGCAAGCGATTGCTGCAAAACCCCCAATCTTAGATATTCCCGCCGAGGATTCATTTTTGTGGATAGCTGAAAATGAGGTAAATTCTACTGAATTACAAATAGCAGCTCCGGTTGTCACTGTCGAGGCTTTAGGTCAACGTCATTATCGTCATCATCAAAAGACTATCTATCAAAAAATTCTTCTGACCATCTTACCCTTAATGTTGCTGCCATTAGGCGCGATTGGCTGGATGGTAGCCACCAACAGCTCTCAACCAAATCTGACCGAGGATCGCCAGCCCAGCAGTCAAGTGACCAATGCAGACCATTGGTGGCAAGATATTTTATCTTTGCTATTATTCGGTACCATTAATTTGGGTGTAGCCTTATGGGTCGCTCGGCGCATGTCTAGCTCATTTGCCCAAATTACCACCAAACTCAGCGAAGCTGCCAATGGAAATCTGTTAGCCCAACTCGAACCTGGGGATACTGTTGAATTTCAAGCGGTAGCAGATAACTTTAATCAATTGGTTGCTAATTTTAACTACACGCTGCGACAGCAACGATTGTCAGCAGAAGCAAACAAATTATTTGGCAAAATTGCCCTCGTCGCTCAAGAATCGCTCGATCCGCTCCAAGTCTATAATACCGGGGCGATCGGGATCGATAAACTTCTCCAAACCGATCGAGTGTCTGTCTATCGCTGCGATCCAGATGGGGTTGGCGTGTTGGTGGCAGAATCTATCAAACCTGGTCGAGAGAGAACCTCTTCATTGCCCATTGGCAATATCTATTTTGCCGAATCACTAGATGAATTAGCCCGATATCAGCGCGGACAGAATTTAACAATCGACGATTTGCGACAGGTGTCGCTTAGCCCTCGTCGTCAGGAGTTTGTGACTCAGCTAAAATTGAAATCGGTGATGTTTGTGCCCATCCTTGCTGGTAAAAAACTGGTGGGATTACTATCAGTGCAGCAGTGTAATAGAGTGCGACAGTGGGAGTCTTGGGAAGGAGATTTCTGCACTCAAACAGCCCAGCGGATCGGGTTAGCGGTGGAACAGATTGCCACTTGGACGATGCAGGCTGCCGAGCTACGTCGTACCACTTTGTTATCACAAGCGACTCAACTTCGTCAGTCAGAGGACTTGACAGATTTACTTACAAATGTACTAGAAAGCATTTGTCAAGAATTTAACCTCGATCGAGCAATGATTTTCAGTTTCACAGATCGACAGTCAGGACATCTGACCTCTTGTGTCACCAAGCCTGGCGTGCCGCCGATCGATAAAGCTGCGATGACCAATTATTTACTCACCCGGCTTCAGCTAGACGGAAAAGATGCAGACCAGATCTCTAGCATTTATCACATCTCCCCAAATGGCGGCTTGAGAGCTGAGGAGATCGCTTTGCTCAAGACACTTCAGATTGAAGCGAGTTTAGTCGTGCCAATTTTATTTGAAGATCGATTACTGGGCTGGGCAATCGGTCAGATGTGCGAGTCAGCGAGGGAGTGGCAACAATCAGAAATTAGTAAATTTGTTGCAGTTGCCGACCAAATCGGCTTAGCCCTCGATTGGGGCAAATCGATCGCGCAGCAAGAAGTGAGAAGTAGACACAAAAGTTTGCTGGCAAAGATTTCGCTGCAACTGAGACAGTCTCTCGATCGAGATCAAATTCTCAACACCGCCCTCACCTCAATTGGTCGAGCCTTGGGACTCGATCGAACAATCTTTTATATGATTGACGAACAAGGTGAAGGTAACATCATTGCCGAGTCATTAGGGCCAGGAAATCAATCGCTACTAGGTCAGGTAATCGATCGATCGCTAGTTCAGAGCATTACCAGTAGCAGTGGCGAAACAGCGCAGATTGTCGCCATCGATGACGTTTATCAGGCAAATCTACCCGATCCACTGCTGCAAATGCTGGAGCACTGTCAAGTCCGCGCCAACCTTTTCATCCCGATTTTAGTTGAAAATAAACTGTTTGGCTCGATCGGTGGACATATATGTCATGCCAAGCGGGCTTGGCAGCCCGCTGAAATCGATCTCCTGACTCAAATTGCCGACCAGATCGGGTTAGTCCTAAGTCAATCGCAACTCGTCGCTCAACGAGAAAATAATGCCCGTAAACTGCAAAGTCTGTCCAACTTTACACTGCAACTGCGACAATCCCTAAAGCGGCAAGATATTCTCAATACCGCTGTCGAACTTATCCGTCAAACCTTAGATCTCGATCGATCGATCGTGTTTGAGCTAGATCGGGATTTTAATGGCAAAATTGTCGCCGAATCAGTTGTCAGCCAAGATCTGACAATAATGGGCAGGCAAATTGATGATTGTTGCATTAAAGATGCTGGATACGAACATGGCAAAATTACGGTACTACCAGATATCTATCAAGCTGGCTTGAATGACTGTCATCTTCAGATGCTGGAAAACGTCCGAGTCCGGGCAAATTTAGTCGTGCCAATTACGATCGATGGTCAACTATTTGGCTTATTAATCGGCCACCAATGCCAAGCACCTCGTGTCTGGAAAGCTGATGAGATCGGTTTATTCAACCAGTTTGCAACTCAACTTGCCCTCGCGCTCAACCAATCCCTGTTGATTGAGCAACGGGAAGCCACAGCCAAACGGTCTCAATTGCTCTCAGATATTACAATTAAACTCCGCCAATCCCTCGACCAAATTGAGATCCTTAATATTGCACTGCCAGAAATTCGCCAAGTTTTTGGGTTCGATCGCACCAGTGTCCTGGTATTGGATGAGGAGGGTGAGGGGACAATTATCGCTGAGTCGATTCGATCGCCCGAACTATCAATCATGAATCTGTCGTTTAGTCCCGAACATTTGGCAGAGATTCGCGCCCAGGGTTTTGAACAAGGAAAAGTCACGGCAATCTCCGATCTACTTCAATCTAATTTGAGCGCGGATTTGACGGCATCTTTGATCCAGATGAAGATGCGATCTCTGATCTCTATACCAATCTTGATTGGGTCAAAACTATTTGGATTAGTCACTGGCAGTATGAGCCAAACTACCAGAATCTGGGAGCAATCAGAAACAGATATGCTGCTGCAACTAGCGGCTCAAATTGGGATGGCTCTCAACCAAGCTCAACTAGTTCGCAAATTAGAAGAAACCAGCCGTCAGCAAGCAGAATATGCCAGCATTCAACAAGCGGCGAAAGAATCACTTCAATCTAATGCTTGGGAACTGCTACTACAAGTCGATCGCATCAGTCAAGGTGATTTAACAATTCGTGCTGCTGTTACGGCTGATGAAATTGGGACGATTGCCGACTCATACAACACCACTGTTGAGAGCTTGCGGAGTCTAGTTACCGGCGTGCAAAAAGTCTCGCAAGAAGTGGTCAGTACTACTTCACTCAATGAGATCTCGGTTGCCGAACTTTCAATGGAAGCTCTTCAGCAGTCACAGGATGTGAGTTTAGCTCTTAACCGACTTCAGGATATGTCTGGCTCGATCCAAGAGGTAGTTAATAATGCCCTGATCGCCGAGTCAGCCGTAATGGAATCAGCCCAGCTAGTTCAAGCTGGTGATGCCGCGATGAACCGAACTGTCGAAGGAATTCTCACTATTCGCAACACAGTTGCCGAAACAGCCAAAAAGGTCAAACGACTGGGTGAATCTTCCCAAAAAATCTCTAAAGTTGTCAATCTAATTAGTAACTTTGCCGCTCAAACTAACTTGCTCGCCTTAAATGCCAGCATTGAAGCTGCGCGAGCGGGTGAGGAAGGAAGAGGGTTTGCGGTAGTTGCCGAAGAAGTTCGTTCCTTGGCTCGGCAGTCTGCTGAAGCTACTGGTGAAATTGAGAAACTAGTTGCCAGTATTCAAGCAGAGACAAATGATGTTGTCACTGCGATGGAAGCTGGCACCGAACAGGTCGCGATCGGGACGAGACTGGTCGATGAAACTCGCTCTAATCTCAATCAAATCACGGCTACCAGTGCCAAAATTGGCGAACTCGTAGAATCGATCGCCCAAGCTGCTCTCCTCCAAGCCGAAGATTCTACCAAAGTCACCCAGAGTATCGATCGAGTTGCAACAATCGCCAGTAAAACCTCTATCCGTGCCGATAATGTTCAAGCCTCCTTCCAAGATCTCCTCAAACTTGCCAGGGAACTACAGACCAATATCGGTCAGTTTAAGATTGAGTAATTAATTAATTAGAGGATAGGGAATAGTGGATAGGCTTTAGGCTCTGGGGACGCAAGCGTCCCATTAGGCAATCTTTTCTCCCTCCCATCTTCCCCCTTCTCTATTCCCTATTCCCTAACCCCTAATGAGTATCGACCCTGACTTGCGCGATCGAGTTTATCAAATGTTCATTCTCGAAGTACCGAGAATGTTACAAACGATTGAGATCGAACTCGTGAACCTCAGTCTCGATCGCAGTGTGACGAAAGTAAATAACCTATTACGTGCTGCTCACTCGATCAAGGGATGTGCTGCAAGTTTGGGTTTGGGCGAAATTCAGGATCTCGCCCATCAAATCGAAGATATTTTCCGCGTGCTGAACCATCCAGAATTACCCTGGAATAGCGAGTTAGAGGAGTTATTATTTCAGGTTTATGACTGTTTAGCGCAACTTGTCACCTGCCAGATTGTCAATGAACCACTTCCGCCCGGTATCCAAACCAAAACCCAAATTATCTTAGCCGATCTAGACGATGCGATCGGTCACTTTGTGATTGTTGGGCAACGACTTCCTGACTCGATGATGTTTGGGGTAGATTTGACGCAATCAATATTCGAGGTTGATGTTGCCCAAAGTTTGGCAAGGCTACAACGAGTGTTACTAGATCCAGATTGTTATGGGATTGCCGTTGGGGAGTTTCGCGCTCAAGCGGAAGTATTCACAGGTATTGCCGAACTCGTCACCCTACCAGGATTTGGGTCGATCGCTCATACCACCATTGCCGCCTTAGATCGTCATCCCGATCGATCGCGAACTATTTGTTGTTTTGCCCTAGTAGATTTTTATGCCGCCTTAGAAGCTGTTCTGACTGGCGATCGACAGATGGGTGGTCAGGTCAGTCCGGGCTTCGCGTTTCTACTGGTCGAGCCGAGTGAAATACTGCTTTCTGACTCAGAGTACGAGACTGAGCGGTTAGCTCGATCGACTCCAATCTTGCTCACATCATCTCCTGATGCAGATTGTGGCGATCTCCTCGATTTGTGCGATCTGTTCGATCGATCTTCAGCCCCAGCTACCCTTGAACCCGCAGAATTTGATTTAGTTGCTGATTTCCTCTGTGTGTCATTTCCCAGCCCGATTCTCTTTCAGAGAGGCTCCGCCAACGAAGTCAGCAGTGCGCCGCCATTAACACCACTACATCCCCTCATCAACTCGCCAGCTCCAATCCTCAGTGAAGAGCGGTTCGATTACTTAATTGAGGAAATACTCATCGCTCCAGCCATTCCCCTCTTTATGCCAGCTAGCTCCGACAGTAACAGTCTGAGTTTTGACTTGGCAGATATTTTCGAGGTTTCTGCTGGCAAGTCGGATTTTTGCTCGACTGGTACTGTTGATGCCGATCGATTATTGAGTCATAGTAACAATCAGAATATTCGATCGATCGTTGAGGCGATCTCTAGTCGTTTCACTGGCATTAATTCTCCAGTAGGATTAGCCGCAGGGCCAGAGGATCGCTTGTTACCAGTGAGCCAGCAGCAATTGATCCAGTGGCGCAAAGTACCCGCTGGACACAATCAGGGGATCGATCTCCCCCCAGTGAGCAAACCAGCTCGGCGTAAAAAATCCCGCAAAATTAGTCCTACAACTACCACCCAACTGACAGTGAGAGTTGGATTCGATCGACTGGAGCGGATGAATAATCTGGTGGGGGAACTGGCGATCGAGCGCAATGGTTTAGCCTTATATAGCGACCAACTGAACGATACCTTAAAGAGCTTGCGATCGAAATGTGAGAGCTTCCAGACAATTGGCGATAAGCTGCGACAACTTGCCGATAAACTCTCGATCGCCGATCGCTACACCACCTTCGATTTGTCGCGTGCCGCGATCAGTAGCGATTTGAGCGCGCAATTTGATGCCCTAGAACTCGATCGTTATGGCGAACTACATGGCATTGCTCAAGAAACAGTCGAACAACTGGCCCAAATTGAAGAACAAGTCGAAGATCTCACCCTGTTTACAACTCAAACCGATCGCCAAATCGATCGCCAAAAACAACTTCTTTCCTACCTCCGGGACGATCTCATGTGGTCGCGAATGCTGCCCCTAAGCGAAATCCTCAATCGCTTCCCCCGCACGATTCACGATCTCTCGGTTAAATATCACAAACCTGTCGATCTCAAAATTACCGGAGCAGGCGTGTTAGTCGATCGAGTCGCAATCGACAAACTCCTCGATCCTCTCGTTCACATCCTCCGCAATGCTTTCGATCATGGTATCGAACCCCCAGATGTCCGAAAAGCTGCCGGAAAACCAGAGCGTGGCTCGATCGAAATTATGGCCTATCATCAAGCTAGTCAGACGATCGTGGAGATTCGGGATGACGGCGGTGGGATCGATCTCGATCGAGTTAAAGCCAAAGCCATCGCCCTCGGATTACTCGCCGCAGATACCACTGCTACGGATGAGCAGATTTTAGATTATATCTTCAGTCCCGGCTTCTCCACCACCAGTCAGGTTACAGAACTATCGGGCAGGGGGATGGGGTTAGATATTGTCAAGGAGCAAATTCAAGCGATTAAAGGGAAAATCGCCATCCAGACCCAATTAGGTAAGGGTACTACTTTTATTCTCCACATTCCCCTCACTCTCACGATCGCCCAATTAATGATCTGTGAAGTGGGTCATGCGATCTATGCTTTTCCCACCGATAGTATCCAGAGAATTGTTGTTCCCACTGCTGATTTACTCACACAGCAGGGCGATCGCCGATTCCTGCATTGGCACAACCGCCAGATTCCCATCTACAACCTCGCCGATCTCCTCCCCTACTCCATCCCCGTCCCCGAACGCACGATCGCCTATACTCTCCAAAGTGGTGTCAAGAACCCTAGCGATTGGCTGGCACCGATTTTACTAATTCGCACCGGTGACAATGTTGTGGGGCTTCAGATCGATCGGACCATTGGCGAACAAGAACTAACAATTAAACCCTTTGGGGGAGCGATTACCGCCCCCAGTTACAGTTATGGCTGCACGATCCTGGGCGATGGCTCGATTCTGCCGGTGTTAGATCTGCACACGCTGCTCCGCGTAACGATCGAGCGACAACCCAGCACCCTAGCCTCAAGCATTCCAGTTCCTCAACTGTTGGCGGAGCCTCTCCCCTGGAAAATCGATTCAGCTCTAGTTCTAGTCATCGATGACTCAGTTACTACCCGTCAAAGCCTCTGTCTCTCCCTCGAAAAATATGGCTATCGCACGCTCCAAGCTAGAGATGGTCAAGAAGCACTCCAACTCCTCCGCCAAAAAGCCTCTGAAATTAAATTGGCGATCTGTGATGTGGAGATGCCTAATCTGAATGGCTTTGAATTCTTGAATATTCGGCGGCAAGATCCGACGCTGACCCATATTCCCGTTGCTATGCTCACTTCTCGCAGCAATGCCAAACACCGTCAGTTTGCCGCACACCTGGGCGCGACCGATTATTTTATCAAACCCTACATTGAGACAGATTTCATGGCTGCGATCGCCAAACTAGTTTGAATCTGGCAATCGAGATAATTGTGCTCTACTCACTTGGCGCAAGATTGTACTCATGCTACCCTCGTGGAAGTAGGGAGATTTCCCGCCAGGCATAGCTAACTTTAACCACTTAGGGTAATCTGTCAATGGTTATGAGTAAAGTGCATCGAATCGCGTTGGCGCAGCCGCTAAAAACCAGCATCGTTGCTCATCGCGGGAAAACAGCTTTAGTTGAATCGGAGAATACAATTGAAGCTTTTCAAAAAGCGATCGAAATTGGTATCCCCAAAATTGAGTTCGATTTGCGGATGTCTCAAGATGGTCACTTGATTAGCTACCACGATCGGTCGATCGATGGGATTGAGGTTGGTAATCTTCAGTATCACGAACTACTGTCGATTTCGAGAACTAAAGGTTTTGAAATTCCCCTCTTTGAAGATATTCTTAAATTATGTCGCGATCGGATCGATCTGGACATCGAAATCAAAGAAGAAGGTTATGAGGATCGCATTGTATCCCTCACTAATCAATATTTTAACTACTCAAACTTTGTGATGAAGTCATTTAATGATTCATCTGTCCGCAGAATCAAAAATCTAGATCCCCAAATCAAGGTCGGATTATTACTCGGCAAAGTTAGTAGTAGACACCCAATATTCAGTATCCTGTCTCAGTTTTTTCCTGAATATCGCATCTTTAAAACAGGTGCAGACTTTGTTGCACCCAATTACAGATTACTAAAATTTGGATTTTTCTGGCGCATGAGACTGCTGCGCCGAGAAGTTTATGTATGGACGGTGAATGAAGAATGGAGATTAATTAAGCTGATTATGAGTGGTAAAACTTCCGCGATTATTACCGATCGACCGGAACTAGCACTGAAGATTCTCCAACGGTGCAGTGACATCAACTAGCGATCGGATTGCTAATTGGAGAGCGATTTTCTCATCCGATCGACATACTTCCAGACCGAACTATCATCACTTTTGAGTAATTCCCAAAAATAATCATCCTCAAAGGGCAAATAAATCGCTGGTTTACTACTTTTGCGCCGAGGTTTCTTAACTTGACTGAGGATGGAGAATTGCGTCATCAGCAAAAATGGTTATCCAATAATTTCTACAGGTTCAATTTCATCGGCTGGTTGAAACCCAAATACATGGGCATAGAAATAAAATTCACCAGTCAGGGCGCGTTTAATTGTTGCGGCTTGGCGGAAGCCATGTTGCTCGTTGGCAAACGGGACATAAGCAACGGGAATCCCCTTTGCTTTCAGCGCGTCTACCATCATTTCGGCTTGATTGGGTAAAACAACTTTATCTTCTAATCCCTGGAAGAAGATGACCGGACAAGCTAATCTATCGGTAAAATATAGCGGCGATCGATCGTGATAAACTGCCTCACCCGCTGGATAGGGTGCGACTAGTCGATCTAGATATCGTGATTCAAATTTGTGGGTGTCTTTGGCAAGTGCGGCTAAATCGCTGACTCCATAGTAACTAGCCCCCGCTTTAAATACAGTCCGGAAGGTGAGGGCGCAGAGGGTAGTATAACCGCCCGCACTACCGCCAGAAATCACCAATCGATCGGCATCGACTAAACCCTGCTCGGCAAGATAAACTGCGGCATTAGTACAATCATCCACATCGACGATGCCCCAGTTGCCATCTAGTCGCTGCTGATAGGCTTTACCATAGCCAGTACTGCCCCCATAATTGACATCTACCACGGCAAAGCCCCGACTCGTCCAATATTGAGTTTTCAGGCTGAGTTGGGTGGAAGTAGCCGCTGTGGGACCACCATGACTTTTGACTAAGAGTGGGGGTTTTTCGTCGGGGTGAGCCTGGTAATCCTGATTGGTGGGCGGATAGTAGAAAGCATGAGCCGTCAAACTGTCAGTTGTTGGAAATTCGATCGCCTGGGGCACCGAAAGATAACCTGGATCGAGATCTACTTGATTAGAACGTTTGAGAATTTGGCGCAATTCTGTCAGTAGATCGATCAAAATCACCTGATTCGCTTGGGTTGGTGAAGCCGCGCAACAGACGACTAAATTAGCTTGGGCGTGAATGCCCGAAATATCAGTATAGGGGACATTCAGCGGGGTTAAACGTTTGCTGAGAGTGTTTATGAGCGCGAACTGGGAAATGCCATTTTGACTATAGCTACAAACAATTCGATGTTGCCCGACAAAGGCATAAGTAGACATCCCAAACACCCATTGGGGCAGACCAAATTCGGCAGCCATCGGGCACATTGCCTCGACGTTGCCACCAGTCCAACGATAGAGATTGCCCCAGCCCGTGCGATCGCTGACAAAATACAAGGTATCATCGGACAACCATTGTGGTTGGAAGATGGCTTCATGAGCACCGCCAGCAATGAGGGTCGGTGCAGAGAGATAGCCATTATTCATCGTAGCCATTTGTAAGTTGGTGCCGTCCCAAGGTAGATTAGGATGATTCCAACTCAACCAGACTAATTTAGTGCCATCGGGACTCAGCCGAGGTGCTGCATAAAAGTCACAACCGCACGCTAAGACATAGAGATCTTTAGCTTTATTCAAACCGATGCTGACGATGGTATTTAGCGGTTCTAAGTCTGCTGAGTCATGCTCCTCCTGGACGCAAATCAACCGCTGGTGCCTGGTATCGACGACGAAATCAGCATACCGTTTAGTTTTGTCGTGGGTAAGTTGACGGACTAAATCTGGAGATTCACTCTGTAAATTTTGGGTGTACAGACAGTTATCACTATGATTGCTAAAATAAACGACTCCCTCGACAACCGTATAAGCTGCTCCACCATATTCATGGACGCGGTCTCGCACATTGTATTCTGGCGGTGTAATGTCAGTAATTATCCCATCAGCAGTGCAACGGACGATGACATTTCGCCCTGCTTCTTGGGGGCGAGATTCTAACCAATAAATATCCGTCCCATCTAATACAATCGAACCAATCCCAATACTATCAGCCACGATCGCATCCGCAGTAATCGGCGATTTCCAGGAACCATAGGGATCGAGTTGCATATAGGTGGCAGGTCTTAGTTTACAGTGGCGATCGTGAGGACAATTTGTTCGATATCCGAAGAAACACCTATCAAGATTTTAACTTAATCCTTCAAAATTAAAGCCAGATAGTTAATTCTATCTGGCTTAATCATTTTATCGATTCTCAATCAAGATCTTCATCTTCTCTACCACTGAAAACCATGTAGTTTGGGTAACGGTGCAGAGGTCGATGTCACTCGGAATAATCGAGGAATAGTGCCACTGTTGTAGACGCGAAATTCACTAGTTACACTAGCTTGCTCATCGCGAACTGCTTGATTCATCACCACCGAACCATGAGGATCGGAAACAGAACGATGGAAGGTACCCCGTGGAATCCGCAAGATCTCTCGATCGCTTTCTAGGCGGACAATATGATATGGATAATTCCAAGTAAAATTAACCAGATAGAATGTCCTTCCCCCAGATATTGCCAAAAGATTATCCTCTTGATGCGGGTGGAGATAAAACTGCCAGTAGCCTTCTTTACTATCAGGGGGACTCACAGCGGGACCTTGATGTACCACCAAGTCACGCACATTGGACTCAGGAACGGTAATATCAAAGAATCTTACGCTGGGAGTATCGCGGAACTTTTTATAGGTCAGAAGTTCAAACATAATTCACGCCTCACACAAACGTTGGTTTACTTGTCAGCGTCGCACATCCAATTCGATCGAACCGTCAAATCTGGACATTATTGTCTATCTCTTTACTACACTAGACGGATAATCCAGAAGCGACGTTCCATTTTCTAGAAATATTTGCTTGGCACGTCTCTACTAATTAATATGCCCACCAACCCTCGAAAGTTAGAGGTTGATGGGCAAAAATTTAGTTTAAATTAGTGGCTCGTTAGTACTAACCGCCAGCTACAGCCGGAACGATACTCACTTGGTCGCCATCTTTGAGCGCGGTGCCAGTGCCATCGAGGAAGCGGATATCTTCATCATTGACATAGAGGTTGAGGAACCGCCGGAGTTGACCACCTTCGTCGCAAAGTCTTGATTTCACGCCAGGGCAAGATGCTTCGAGTGCATCTAACAACTCAGCAATACTATTACCTTCACACTCAATGGTAGCTCGATCGCTAGTAAATTTTTGGAGTGCAGTGGGGATTAAAACTTTAACAGCCATGTTTTCAGTGAACAGTGAATATGTTTGAGGTTGGGCTGATGAAGGTAATCTCACATCAACCATTTTGGTGAGTTCGGCTGCGGCAATCGATGGCGGTTATGTTAATAACTATCATCAATTACTTCCCGAACTAAACAGGAGTTGCTTGCCAGTCGAGTCGGTTGAGTGTTTGAGCGCGTTCTAGAGCACGCTCGAAGCTCTCTAATTTTGCCTCGATTTGTAAAGGTTCGCCAACGTAGCCTTGAATTGCTTCTTGAGTTTTCAAGCCATTGCCAGTGATATAGACAACAGTTGTTTCATCTGGATTAATCTTACCAGCTTCGACTAATTTTTTGAGTACGGCAATTGTCGTGCCGCCAGCAGTTTCGGTGAAGATTCCTTCGGTTTCTGCCAGTAGTTTTATGCCTTCGATGATTTCGGCATCGGTGACAGATTCAATATTGCCGTTGGTCTTGCGGGCGAGTTCTAAGGCATAAACACCATCGGCGGGGTTGCCAATTGCGATCGATTTAGCGATCGTATTGGGCTTAACTGGCACTACAAAGTCCCGCCCTTCGGCGTAGGCTTGAGCAATGGGCGAACAACCTTCCGCCTGTGCGCCACTAAATCTCACGTTTTTCTCAGCAACTAAGCCCAGCTTGACGAATTCCTGGAAGCCTTTGTGAATCTTGGTAAATAGGGAACCAGAAGCTAATGGTGCAACGATGTGATCGGGCAATTCCCAGCCTAATTGCTCGGCAACTTCATAACCAAGGGTTTTGGAGCCTTCGGAGTAGTAAGGGCGCAGATTGATATTCACAAATCCCCAACCATAAGTATTGGCAACTTCACAGCAGAGGCGATTTACTTGGTCGTAGTTGCCTTGAACCGCCATTACCGTTGGGCCATAAATTACGGTGCCCATGACTTTGCCAGCTTCTAAATCAGCCGGGATAAACACGCAGCAGTCTAAACCAGCATGAGCGGCGATCGCAGCGGTAGAATTGGCTAAGTTACCAGTACTAGCGCAGGAAATAGTGGAGAAGCCAAATTCTCTAGCTTTTGAGAGAGCAACAGATACCACCCGATCCTTGAAGCTCAAGGTGGGCATATTCACGGCATCATTTTTGATGTAGAGATTTTTCAAGCCCAGGCGACGTGCTAACCGATTGGCTTTGAGTAGGGGAGTCATTCCAGTACCGACATCGATAATATGCTCGTCGGGAACGGGAAGTAAGTCTTTATAACGCCAGATCGAGTGCGGACCAGCTTTGATGCTTTCGCGAGTCACTTTGGTACGGAGATAGTCATAATCATATTGAACTTCCAATGGCCCAAAGCAAAGTTCACAAATGTGTGTTGCTTGGAGTGGGTACTCCGTTTTGCATTCTTTGCAGGCTAGTCCTTTGGCGGCAGTGGCTCTGGTGCTGTTGAGGGTTGCTTGGGTCATGGTTGGATGTCGCGGTGATTAGATATCCGTTGGCTGGTTGAAAACGAATATATCACGCCTCGATCGAGCCGTCAAACATACCCGACTAAATTAGTCGGGTATAGATCGAAATGTTGAGGGAAGTTAATTTGGCGGATTTTGATAGTCGAGATTTCTGACGATCGCTAAGAGATTGTCCGACAAATCTTCAACAGCTTTATCAAGAATATTATTGCGTTGGCATTCGCGTAGCGTCTGCCTTAACAGAAGCCTACCGAAAGTAATCGATATTCTCTAAATCATGACCCCTGAAAAATCCATCGTAGATAAATCAAGCATTTACCAGACTACAAGTTTGGGGAGAGCGAACTAGTAACCCATACTCAATGCCTTCAGCGACAGCTTGATAGGATGCTTCCAAAATATTGTCAGAAACACCGATTGTCGTCCAGCGATGTTCGCCATTACTCGATTCGACTAAGACACGAGTAACTGCTGAAGTTCCTTCACCACCATCAATGATTCTTACCTTATAGTCAGTCAAATAACACTTATTTAATTCTGGATAAAATTGACTTAATGCTTTCCTTAAAGCTGCATCAAGAGCTGATACTGGGCCATTTCCTTCAGCCGCTTCGAGAATATTTTGACCGTCTACTGTAATTTTAATTGTTGCTAATGAATGTTGCTGAGTGGCGATCGAGCAATGCACTTGAAACCCTTGAATCCGAAATATTTCCGAACGTTGTCCGAGAATTTTGCGCATCAATAATTCAAAGCTTGCTTCGGCTGCTTCAAATTGATAGCCTTGATGTTCTAACTCTTTCAGTTTGGCTAAAATTTGGCGGGTGCGCGGATCTGCCTTTGTCAGCACAATCCCCATCTCAGTAGCTTTAATTAGTACATTACTCAATCCCGATTGTTCAGAAATTGAAATTCGGCGGGTGTTGCCTACCTGGATGGGCGAGATGTGCTCGTAGGTGCGGGGATTGCGTTCGACGGCGGAAACATGGATGCCACCTTTATGACTAAAGGCACATCTACCCACAAACGCGGCATAATCATTTGGTGCCACATTGACAACTTCGCTGACGAATCTACTTACCAGCGTCAAGCGGGTTAAATCCGCATCTGTTAAACAGGAATAGCCCAACTTTAATTGTAGATTGGGAATCACCGCACAGAGATTAGCATTGCCACACCGTTCGCCATAACCATTAATTGTCCCCTGCACCATTGTCGCGCCAGCCGTAACAGCCGCGATCGCGTTAGCTACCGCCAGTTCGCAATCATTGTGACTATGAATCCCAAATTTTAACTGTCGGGTGGGGTCAACGGTATTAATTACCTGGGAGACGATCGCGGTAATATCTTGGGGTAGAGTCCCGCCATTGGTATCGCAAAAGACTAACCATTCGGCACCAGCGGAAATCGCTGTTGTGAGTGTTTTCAGCGCGTATGCCGGATTTGCCAGATAGCCGTCGAACCAATGCTCGGCATCATAAATTACCCGCCGTCCCTGAGAAATTAGATACTCGATCGAGTCCCTAATCATCTCCAGATTCTCAGGCAAATTCGTCTTCAACCCCTCTGTCACGTGCAAATCCCAAGATTTGCCAAAAATCGTCACCCACTTCGTTTCAGCGGCAATAATCGCGGCTAACATCCGATCTTCTGCTGCCAGTCCACCGGGGCGGCGAGTCGAACAAAATGCTACTACCTCAGCCTGCTTGAGCGGTTGTGCTTGCAACCGCTTAAAAAACTCTCCATCTTTGGGATTCGCACCTGGCCATCCACCCTCAATCCAGGGTACACCCAACCTGTCCAACTGCACGGCAATTTTGAGCTTATCCTCAACCGATAAAGTCAAACCTTCTCGCTGTGCGCCATCGCGGAGCGTCGTGTCATAGATGTGGATCTGAGCCATAAATTGCGAGAAAATAGAATTAGCTATAAATGTATGTATTGATTAAACTCATGACAAATCAGATCTTTTATATTTCACCACTGATTAGGATTGCCTTGAGTTTATTGTATATCTCCTTGATGATTCCGTTGCCATTTTTAGCTACTGCTACTAATGCCGAAGTTTCGCCTGAGTTGATTTGGGTGGGTATCGGCTTGGGCTTTTTGGCATTGCAGGGGGCATTGAGTCAGCGAGTCGTTGTGGACGATCGATCGATCCAGGTAAATTATCCCGCTTGGGTGCCAAGTTTCTTTACTAAAAGCTGGACACTAGCTTGGAGTGATGTCAAAGAGCTAAAAATGCGGACAACTGGACAGGGCGGACTAGTTTATTACTTCATGAATCATCAGGGTGATGGATTTTTATTACCCATGCGTGTTGCCGGGTTTAATAAGTTGGTACAATTAGTCCAGCAATACTCTAGCATTGATACAACTGATGTCCGTCCCCTGTCCCAACCCTGGATGTATTTTGCTTTATTAGGATTAACTGGATTTCTTCTATTAGTTGATATCTGGACAATTTGGACGACAATGTCAATTTAATTTCATAATTATTCACGCTTCAATGATAGTTCTCCTCAAGGAGAAAATACCCTCACTGTCCTCGGCAACCATAATTTAGATGATTGACTCATTTGCTCAACATTATCACCAGCGGACAAAATACGATCCAGACACGATCTCATCTAAAAGTCAGGGGTTAGATTGGAGTCAGCAACCATCGTCACACAAAGAGTATAAAATTGGGACAATCTACGATCTCAAGCCATATTTACAATCAACTAAACAAGATTTTGATAGCTATTGGTGGCAGAGATTATCTTTATTTCTATTATGTAGTTATGGTTTGACAGCCCGGATTCAGACGATGGGCGAACCAATGTTCTTACGGGCAGCTCCATCAGCAGGAGGCTTGTATCCCGCCGAGATCTATTTAGTATCGCGAGGGAATCAGCTATTACCAGCCGGATTGTATAATTATCAAGTCAAAGATCATACCCTGGTTCATTTTTGGGCGAGTGATGTTTGGCAAAGTATTCAGTTGGCTTGCTTTATGCATCCAGCATTGACGGTAGCTGATTTGACTTTAATTACTACTGCCGTATTTCAGCGATCGGCATGGCGATATCAAGATCGTGCTTATCGACGAATATTTTTAGATACAGGGCATCTTTTAGGTAATATTGAATTGGCTGGAGCGATGAATGGTTTTCGGCCTTATTTTATCGGTGGTTTTGTCGATCGAGCCGTTAATGAGTTGCTATATCTCAATACCGCATTAGAAGGGGCGATCGCGGTCATTCCCTGTGTCGATATTGATGCTCATCCGGATGTGTTGATTCCACCTTTCCCCACAGCATTACCTTCAAAAATTAACACTGAGTATCCGAATTTAGCTGATGGCGAACTCTTGAATTACTGCCATCAAATGACTGAAATGGTTGAATTCAAACAATTGCCAGCCAATCCCAACGATGTTACTCCCGTCCAATTAGATGATAAGTATAACTTTCCCTTCTGTCTCAAGATATCTACCATCACTGAACCGATCGATTGGCAAGATAATTTACCATTGTCAGGCTTAGAAGATACCATTCTCAAACGTCGTTCTACCCGCGCTTATACCGGCGCAGATATTACGATCGAAGAACTCAAAGCAGTATTAGACTTCACTTATCATCCCCAACATTATACCGAACAACATTTAGATCCTAATCCTGATTACTTCGATCTCAGCTTAATTGAAACATTTGTAGCCGTTTCTGGTGTTCAAGGATTAGAAGAAGGGTGTTATTATTATGCACCCAAAGCGCAAGAGTTGCGCCAAATTAGGTTTAAAAATTTCCGCCGAGAATTACACTATTTATGCTTAGGACAAGAATTAGGGCGTGATGCCGGAGCGGTGATTTTTCATACCGCCGATCTGCAAATGGCGATTAAGAAATATGGCGATCGCGTGTATCGTTATTTACATTTAGATGCTGGACATTTGGGACAACGCTTAAATCTAGCAGCCATTCGCCTAGATATGGGTGTGAGTGGAATTGCTGGATTTTTTGACGATCGAGTGAATGAAGTTTTGGGGATTCCGGAAGATGAAGCAGTACTGTATATTACTACGCTAGGTTGTCCAGCCTGATGCTTGGGCGATCGACTGACGATCGAAACCAGATCTTGGAATCTAAATCGAGTAAATCTGCGTCTAGATCTTAAATTTCAGACGAATACTGGAAGCTTGCCATGATAGACAGAACAACCAAATTTTATATCGCTTTAGTTGGCGTAATGTTCGCGATCGGGTTATTATTTCCGAGTTTGCCGACACTAGCAACTACCAGCACTGGTGCCACTCAAACTAAACCAGCACTTGTCAGTCTGACTGGCACAATTCG